>NZ_AXVU01000010.1:0-174679 GCF_000482585.1 Streptomyces sp. CNQ329
TGACCCGCTCGTCGCTGACCTGCCCGTATTCGGCGTTGCAGAGGGCGTCGGCCTCCGCGGACATGAGCGCGTCGGCGAAGGTTTTCACCATCACGCGCAGCAGGTCGGGACTCGCCGCGGCGAGGTTGTCTTCGGTCAGGGCGTGCAGGGGCACACTGTCAGGTGCGGTCATCGTGCTGATCTCCTTCGAGCCTTCGACATCTCGAAGATCAGCCGGTGGCCGTTCGTCTATGCGGGACTCATCCCGACGCCGGAACAAACCCCCGGAACAGGTCGAACCCGTACACCACTACCGAGGACGCAACCACGGGGGCCGCGGGCCGGAGCCGGGCGTGCCCTGATCCCAGGCACCCTCGGCGGACGGGGGCGGAGACCGGAGTCGGGTCTGCCCTGGTAGCGGGGCTGCCCCGGCGGACGGGGGGTGGGGCACCGGTGCCGGGTCCGCTCGGGTCGGCGGTGTCCTGGGTGGGCGGGGGCCGGAGCCCTGAAGTTGGGTCTTCCCGGCCGCGGACGGACCGGTGGACGGGGGCCGGAGGCCGGTGCGGGGTCTGCTCTGGTCGCGGACGCACCGTGGACCGGGGGCCGGGCACCGGAGTTGGGTCCGTTCCGGGCTGAGGGCGGACCGGTGGACAGGGCCGGAGCATCGGAGCCGGGCCCGCTCCCATCGCGGAAGCTCCTGTGGACGGGGAATCGGAGGCCGGAGTCGGGTCTGCCCTGGTCGGGGGCGCGCCAGCGGTCGGGGGCGGAGCCCCCGGAGTTGGGGCTTCCCCGGGCACAGGCGGGCCGGTGGACCGGGGGTTCGGGTGCCGGTGCAGGGATTCCTCCGGTCGCGGCCGCGCCCGGCGGTCGGGAGAGCCCGGGGTTGGGCGTGTCCTGGTCGCGGGGGACTGGTGGGCGGGGGTCGGGGCGTCGGTGCAGGGATTCCTCCGGTCGCGGAGGCTCTGGCCGACGAGGGTCGGGGTCCCGGCGTTGAGTCTTTCCTGATCGCCGGTGCGCGCGCCGGACGGGGGTGGCAGCCCGGTGCTGGGCAGGGGTTTCGTGGTGGACGTCGGGTCTGCGGGTCGCGGGTGAACGTGGATGGGCGAAAGTCCGGCCGCGTGGGCGTTTTGAGTCGCTTTGGTGAGCTGGTTACCGCGAGTTCGTCTCGGTGGCGTGCGCTCAGGCTGCTTCCGGCTGCGGATCCGGGGTCGCGGGCGGGTTCGCGCGTGTGGCTGGGTGAAACTCCAGCCCGATGGGGGATTTAGCCCGGTTTGGCGAGCGTGGGGTGGCGAGTTTGCACCGGTAGCCCGCATTCCGGGCCGCCTGGGCGGTGATGCGCACCGTCCGGGCGAGTTGGTGCGTGTGATGGGGCAATACTCGGGCACTGAGGGGTATTTGTCCTGGTTTGGTGGGCTGGTTGGGGTGGCTTCGCACCGGAAGCGCTCCCTCTGGGCCGCCTGGGTGGCTGCAGGTAAGGGGTGAGGCCCCTTGGCGCGCCTGGTGGGGCGGAGTATGACCTTCCAGGCCGGAATCGGCCCGGATCCGGGGGTGCGGAGGGTTTTGTGCGTGTCGCGGGACGAAACTCCACCCCCACGGGTGATTTAGCCCAGTTTGGCGCGCCTAGGGCGGTGAGTTTGTGCCGGTAGCCCCCATTCCGGGCCGCCTGGGCGGTGACGCGCACCGTCCGGGCGGCCCGGCGCGTGCCACGGAGCAAAACTCGGACACCGAGGGGCGTTTGCCCTGGTTTAGCGGGCTGGTTGGGGTGACTTCGCACCGGAAGCGCTCCCTCCGGGCCGCCCAGGCGGCTGCGGGAAAGAGGTGAGCCCCTTGGCGCGCCTGGCGGGGCGGAATATGGCCTTCAAGGCCCGGATCGGCCCGGATCAGGCCGGATCCGGGGGGGTTACCGCGAGTTACGACCAGATTCCTCCGCCCAAGGGCTCCCACGCGGGCTCCCCCTGGCCGCCCGCGCCATCGCTCGCCACGAGTCGACCGCGTGCGAACCGACCCGATCAACGCCGCCCTTCCCTCCAGCCCACCGAAGCCACCCGCGACCGCGCGGCACCGGAACAGAGACAGCCCGCACCCCGCATCGCCCCGCTCCGTTCGCCGCCGGAACGGAGACCGCCCGCGCGCGGGGCGCGCCGGCTCCGGCGGGCCGGCCCCCGTCCGCCGGGCACCGACCCGTACGACAACTCAAGGGGTGCCGCTCCCCCTGGGCCACCCTTAGCTGCCGGTCGTTCACGGGCCGGAGTCGGTCAAGGGTGGGGCGAAGCCCCATCGCGCAGCGACGCCCCCGCAGCGAAGCGGAGGGGGCGCCCTTGACGCCGGACGCAGGCCCGCACACTCAGGAGATGGGTGGCCCGGGGGAGCCCCAACGACACCGCCCCACCCCGACACCGGCACCCCCGGGCCCGCGCATCCCTCAGGGACGACCGCCGACCCCGACACGGACCCCACCGGCGCCACCTCCGTCACGGACGGGCGCCCACCCCGACGCGGGACCCCCGCTCACCGGCCCGCCCCACGCACCGGCCCCCGCCCCGGCACGTACCGCCGCACACCGGCCCACTCGGCGAATCGCCGTCCACCCCGGCGCGTACCGTCGCACCCGCTCCATGCACATCGCCGGCCAGCCGCCGACGCCGCTGACCCGGGTTCACTGTCAGAGCGGGCGCATACCCTTGGGCGGGCGTGAGGGGTGCTGGGTCGTGCCGGGTCGTGCCGGGACATGCCGGGACGTGCCGGGTCGTGCCGGGACGTGCCGGGACGTGCCGGGACGTGCCGGGACGCGCCGAAACGTGCGGCGCATGCCCGGACATGCGACACATGCCGGGTCGTACGGGACGTGTGGTTCTGAGCGGACGCCGGCGCCCACGACACCCCCCGTACCCCGCCCCCGCACCCACCGACCGGCACGGCAACCTCCTCGCGGCCCTGCTGACGGCCGCTGACCGCACCACGGCCGCTGACCGCACCACGGCCGCTGACCGCACCACGGCCGCTGACCGCACCACGGCCGCCGACCGCACCACGACCGCCCACCGCACCCCAGTCCGCGACCACATCAACGCGACCCGGTGACTCCTTCTGGCCGGCGTTCGAATGAGTAGCCCAGGCGCAGTTCATCGTCGCCCGGCCGATTCCGTCCTGCGGCGAGCGCCGCCGGGATCCTGCTCCTGGATCCGGGCCGGTCGAAGCATGCGATGCGGCCGGCGAGCGAGTCGACGACCACGTCGAGTTCGCCGTCCGGGCCGTGCGATCCACCAGCCGTACCGCTCGGCCAGTTCGCCCGGGTAGTCATCGCTGCACAGGCCACCTCCTGCGCCCGGACCGGCGCCGTCGCGGGGCGGCTGCGGCCGAGCGGCGGGTGCCGCCGGTCCCGGGCTCGCCGCCGCGGTGTTCTCCACCCCGCCGGCCCGGAGGGAGCGGGGCTACGCCGACTTGCGGGCCGCGCGGAGGAATTCCCGGTTCAGGGACGAGATCGCCTGCAGGGGGATGCCCTTCGGGCAGGCCACCGCGCATTCGCCGGTGTTCGTGCAGCCGCCGAAGCCCTCGTCGTCCATGCGGCCGATCATGTCCAGCACCCGCGATTCGCGCTCCGGCGCGCCCTGGGGGAGGGCGTTCAGGTGGACGACCTTCGCGGCGGTGAACAGCATCGCCGAGCCGTTGGGGCAGGCGGCGACGCAGGCGCCGCAGCCGATGCACTCCGCGTGTTCGAAGGCCGTTTCCGCCGCCGCCTTGGGGACCGGGGTGGCGTGGGCGTCGGGGGCGCTGCCGGTGGGGGCGGTGATGTAGCCGCCGGCGCCGATGATGCGGTCGAAGGACGAGCGGTCGACGACCAGGTCCTTCACCACCGGGAACGCCGCCGCCCGCCACGGCTCGACGTCGATGACGTCGCCGTCCGCGAAGGACCGCATGTGGAGCTGGCAGGCCGTCGTCCGTTCGGGCCCGTGCGCCTGTCCGTTGATGACGACCCCGCACGCGCCGCAGATGCCCTCGCGGCAGTCGTGGTCGAAGGCGACGGGCTCGTCGCCGGCGAGGATCAGCCGCTCGTTGAGGGTGTCCAGCACCTCCAGGAACGACATCTCCGGCGTGACGTCCTCGACCTCGTACGAGACCATCTCGCCGGCCGCGTCGGGGCCGGGCTGCCGCCAGACCCGCAAAGTCACCTTCACTGATAGCTCCGTTGCGTGGGAATGACGTATTCGAACTCCAGGTCCTCGCGGTGCAGGACCGGGGCGGTGCCGGTGGCGGTGAACTCCCAGGCCGCGGCGTACGAGAAGTGCTCGTCGTCGCGGGCCGCCTCGCCGTCCGGGGTCTGGCTCTCCTCGCGGAAGTGACCGCCGCAGGACTCGGCGCGGTGCAGCGCGTCGAGGCACATCAGCTCGGCCAGCTCCAGGTAGTCCGCGATGCGGTTGGCCTTCTCCAGCGACTGATTGAGCTCCGTGCCGGTGCCCGGCACCTTGATCCTGCGCCAGAACTCCTCCCGCAGCGCCGGGATCCGCTCCAGCGCCTTGCGCAGTCCCGGCTCCGTACGGGCCATGCCGCACTCGTCCCACAGCAGTTCGCCCAGTTCGCGGTGGAAGGAGTCGGGGGTGCGGTCGCCGTCGACGGCGAGCAGCAGGTGCAGGCGGTCCTCGGTGTCCGCCACGGCCTCGGCGACCGCCGGGTGGTCGGGGGAGACCTGCTCGGGGCGGTGGCGGGCGAGGAAGTCGCCGATGGTGGCGGGGAGGATGAAGTAGCCGTCGGCCAGGCCCTGCATGAGCGCGGAGGCGCCGAGGCGGTTGGCCCCGTGGTCGGAGAAGTTCGCCTCGCCGATGGCGAAGAGGCCGGGGACGGTGGTCTGGAGGTCGTAGTCGACCCACAGGCCGCCCATCGTGTAATGGATCGCCGGGTAGATGCGCATGGGCACCTGGTAGGGATCCTCCGCCGTGATCCGCTCGTACATCTCGAAGAGGTTGCCGTACCGCTCCTCGACCGCCGCGCGCCCCAGCCGCCGGATGGCGTCGGCGAAGTCGAGATACACGCCCTGCCCGCCGGGGCCGACGCCGCGGCCCTCGTCGCAGACGTTCTTCGCCGCGCGCGAGGCGATGTCCCTGGGGACGAGGTTGCCGAAGGAGGGGTAGAGGCGCTCCAGGTAGTAGTCGCGCTCGTCCTCGGGGATGGCGTTCGGCGGGCGGGTGTCCCCGTGGGCCTTGGGTACCCAGATGCGGCCGTCGTTGCGCAGCGACTCGCTCATCAGCGTGAGCTTCGACTGGTGGTCGCCGGAGCGCGGGATGCAGGTGGGGTGGATCTGGGTGAAGCAGGGGTTGGCGAAGTACGCGCCGCGGCGGTGGGCCCGCCAGATGGCGGTGGCGTTGGAGTTCTTGGCGTTGGTGGAGAGGTAGAAGACGTTGCCGTAGCCGCCGGTGGCCAGCACGACGGCGTCGGCGAGGTGGGTTTCGATGCGGCCGGTGACCAGGTCGCGGGCGACGATGCCGCGGGCCCGGCCGTCGACGACGATCAGGTCGAGCATCTCGGTGCGCGGGTGCATCTCGACGTTGCCGGCCTCGATCTGCCGGGAGAGGGCCTGGTACGCGCCGAGGAGGAGCTGCTGTCCGGTCTGCCCGCGGGCGTAGAACGTGCGCGAGACCTGGACGCCGCCGAAGGAGCGGGTGTCGAGCAGGCCGCCGTACTCGCGGGCGAAGGGCACGCCCTGCGCGACGCACTGGTCGATGATCTCGACGGAGACCTGGGCGAGGCGGCGCACGTTGGACTCGCGGGCGCGGAAGTCGCCGCCCTTGACGGTGTCGTAGAAGAGGCGGTGTACGGAGTCGCCGTCGTTGCGGTAGTTCTTGGCCGCGTTGATGCCGCCCTGGGCGGCGATGGAGTGGGCGCGGCGCGGGGAGTCCTGGTAGCAGAACTGGACGACCTGGTAGCCCTGTTCGGCGAGCGTGGCGCCGGCCGCGCCGCCGGCGAGGCCCGTACCGACGACGATGATCTTGTAGCGGCGGCGGTTGGCGGGGTTCACCAGCCGGGCGGTGAAGCGGCGGCGGTCCCAGCGCTCGGCGATGTCGCCGGGCGGGGCGGCGGTGTCGGCGACGGGGGTGCCCTCGGTGTACTGCGCGTAGGTCGGTGACATCTTCAGTTCACGACTCCCGTCATGACGGCCACGGGGACGGCGATGAAGCCGCAGGTCAGCACCAGCGCAGTGGTGTTGGTGACGGCCTTGAGGGCCCGCTCGCGGGCCGGGCTCGCGGCGCCGAGGGTCTGCACGGCGCTCCAGAAGCCGTGCCGCAGGTGCAGACCGAGGGCGACCATCGCGGTGAGGTAGATGACGTTGCCGTACCAGGTGGAGAAGGTGGCGACGGTGTTCTCGTACGGGTGGCCGGTCTGGGCGTTCTCATTCACCGTCAGCGTCGTCAGGTCGAGGATGTGCCAGACGACGAAGAGGCCGAGGATCACCCCGCCCCAGCGCATGGTGCGGGTGGCGTAGCTCGTGCGCCGGCGCTTGTGGACGTACGCGACCGGGCGCGCGGCGATGTCACGGCGGCTGAGCTGGTAGGCGGCCACGCCGTGTAGCACGACCGAGACGACCAGGACGACGCGGAGGATCCACAGTCCCCACTCGTAGTGCAGGACCGGCTCGCCGAGGGTGCGCAGCCAGTGGCCGTAGTCGTTGAACTCCTCCGCACCGAAGAAGATCTTGAGGTTGCCGACCACGTGGGCCACGAGGTAGCTGAGCATGATCAGCCCGGTGACGGCCAGCACGGCCTTCTTGCCGACGGTGGAGCGCCACAGCAGTGCGGGCAGCGACGGCGGGTAGGCCCGGGGGCGGGGCGAGTCCGGGGCGGGCTTGCCGGCGGCGGGCTTCGACGCCGGCTTCGTGGTCAGGGCCATGCTTGTGACGGTAGGGAGGGCACGTGGCATCCGTCCAAGACATGAATTCGCTGCTTTCGATAGGTGATGCCTATGGTCGGCTAGGCTCGTTCCATGCACCTCCAGCAGCTTCGCTACTTCGCGGCCGTCGCCGAGACCCGCCACTTCACCCGGGCCGCCGAGCGGGAGCACGTGGCGCAGCCGTCGCTGTCGCAGTCCGTACGGGCGCTGGAGAGGGAGCTGGGCGCCGAGCTGTTCCACCGGGCCCGCGGGCACATCACGCTCACCGACGCCGGCGAGGCGCTGCTGCCGCTGGCGCGGCGGATCCTCGCCGACACCGAGACGGCGCGGCGGGAGGTCCAGGAGGTCGCGCAGTTGCGGCGGGGACGGGTGCGGCTGGGGGCGACGCCGAGTCTGTGCGCGAGCCTGGTGCCGGACGCGCTGCGCAGGTTCCACGCCCGCTATCCGGGCATCGAGCTGCACGTGCACGAGGACGGCTCCCAGGACCTGGTACGGACGCTGGCCGCCGGCGAGCTGGACCTCGCGCTGGTCATCACGCCGCTGGCGGGGCAGGCGCCGGCGCTGACGACGACGGAGCTGCTGCGTGAGGAGCTGGTCGTGGTCTCGTCCCCGGACGCGCCGCCGCTCGCCGGGAGCGGGGGCGGCGGCGCGGGTGACGCGGGTGACGCGGGTGCGGCGGGCGGCGGGATCCGGATCGGGGATCTGCGGGGCCGGCCGCTGGCGATGTTCCGGCACGGCTACGACCTGCGGGAGCTGACGGTGGCGGCCTGCCGGGACGCGGGTTTCGAGCCGGAGTTCGGGGTGGAGGGCGGGGAGATGGACGCGGTGCTGGGGTTTGTGCGCGCGGGGCTCGGGGTGGCGGTGGTGCCGAGCATGGTCGCCGAGCGCTCGGGGCTGGTGACGACGGCGTTCGCGCCGCCGGGGCTGCACCGGACGATCTCCGTGGCGCACCGGGGCGACGTGTCGCCGCCCCGGGCGGCGCGGGAGCTGCGCCGGCTGCTGATCGGCGCGGTGGGCGGCGGCGCGGCGGCGCCGCGGGGCGGCTGAGCGAGCGGAGGCGACGGCGGCCGTACGGGCCGGGGCGCCCGGTTCCGTACGCGCGGAGCCGTGACCGTGCCCCGGATACGGGCGGGCACCGGCCGGTATCCGTGCCGGTGCCGCCCCGGCCGCCCCGGGCGGATGCCGCGAGCCGTGACGGAAGCGACCGCGGCACCCCGGCCGGAGCCCGGCGGCTCAGTACTCCAGCCCGTGTCCCAGCGGGTACAGGTCGGTGCCCGGCGCACCCAGCTCCGGGATCGCCACCGGCAGCCGCCCCGTCGGGCGCAGATCGCCGTAGAGTGCGTCGACCGCCCGGGTCAGCACCCCCGTCCCCGTGCCGTACGTGCACAGGTACACCGGCGCATCCGGGAACCGCCGCACGTCGTACGGGTTGCGCACCGCCACCACCACGACCGGCGTCCCCGACGCCAGCAGCGCCCGCACCAGCGCCGCCTGCGCCGCGCCCCGCTCCGCCACCGGCTCCGCACCGGCCGCCGCGTGGGCGGCGACCACCACCAGATCGTGGGCCTGCGCCGCGGCCACCGCCGTGTCGATCACGGTCTGCGCCGGCGTCCCGCCCGTCGCCAGCACCGTCGTGCTCTGCCCGCTCCGCGCCCCGACCGCCGCCGCCAGCCGGTCCAGCGCCGGCGCCGACGACGTCTGCCACCCGGCGACCAGCACCCGCCGCGCCCCGGCGGCCAGCGGCAGCAGCCCGGCGTCGTTCTTCACCAGCGTCACCGCCCGCCCGGTGAGCGCCCGCGCGTCCGCGACGTGCGCGGCGTCGCCGACGATCCGCTCCGCCCGGCGCTCGTCGACGAACGGGCCGAAGTACAGCCCTTCGTCGATCTTGCGCGTCAGGATCCGCACCACCGACTCCTCCAGCCGCCGCGTGCCGATCTCCCCGTTGCGTACGGCCGCGAGCACCGAGGCGAACGCGACGTCCATCTCCGGCGGCAGCACCAGCATGTCCGCGCCCGCCGCGAACGCCGCCACCGAGGCCCTCTCCGGCGGGTACTGGGACGTGGCGCCGCCCATGTCCAGCGCGTCCGTGACGATCAGCCCGTCGAAGCCCAGCTCCTCGCGGAGCAGCCCGGTCAGGATGCGGTGGGACATGGTGGCGGGCACGCCGTCGTCGAGCGCGGGCACGAGGATGTGCGCGGTCATCACCGTGTCCAGGCCCGCGGCGATCGCGGCCCGGAACGGCGGCAGGTCCAGCTCGTGGATCTGCTCCAGGGTGTGCTCGATGCGCGGCAGCAACAGGTGGCTGTCCTGGGCCGTGTCGCCGTGGCCGGGGAAGTGCTTGGCGGCCGACGCGACGCCGCCGCGGCGCTGGCCGCGTACGGCCGCCGCGACCATCCGCGCGACCTGCTGCGGGTCGGCGCCGTAGGAACGCAGGCCGATGACGGGGTTGTCGGGGTTGACGTTGACGTCGGCGACGGGGGCGTAGTTCTGGTTGATGCCCAGCGCCGCCAGCTCCCGCCCGGTGATCTCGGCGGCGCGCCGGGCGTCGGCGGTCGAGAAGGTGGCGCCCAGCGCCATGCTGCCGGGCAGCTCGGTGGCCGGCGGGGTGGGCAGCCGCTGGACCAGGCCGCTCTCCTGGTCGGTGGAGATGATCAGCGGGACGCCGCGGCGGTGCGCGAGCGAGGCGCGCTGCAGGCCGTTGGAGAGACGGGCGATCTGGCGGGCGTCGCGGAGGTTGTCGTCGTTGCGGGCGCTGAAGTAGATGACGGCACCGGGGCGGTACTTGCGCACCACGTCGGCGGGGGTGCGGACGCCGTAGCGCCGCACGTTGACGGCGGCGGCCGCGTCGGTCACGTCGTCCGCGTCCTGCCCGGCGACCTCGACGACGAAGAGCTGGCCGACCTTCTCCTCCAGGGTCATCCGGCGGGCCAGCGCCCGGGCCAGCAGCCGGGCGTACGAACCGGAGGCCGCTGCGCCGCCGGAGCGGGCCGCGGCGGGGGCGGCGGCGGAGGCGGCGGCGCCGAGCACCGCCGCGGTGCCGAGGAGACCGGTGACTGCCTGTCTGCGCGTGCTGGTTGACCGCATGTGAGAACACTCCTCAGCGCGTCGGGTGTGCTGCGTGGGCATCGGTGGCCGCCCGACGGGGCTGCTCCCCCTGTGAAGGCCCCCGAGGAGAACTCGGCCGCGGAGTCTGGCAACGGCACGAGGGTGCGTCAATACTTCCGCCCGCGCACGGTCAGCTTCCTGTCACCTCCCGCGAAACCGGAATACCGGCCGCCCGGTGCCCGCCCGGCCCTCTCTTCCGGCGCCGCCGCGGTGCCGCCCGGTGCCTCACTGCTCACCAGGCGAGGCCGGCCGCGACCGGCAGGTGGTCGCTGCCCGTGGCGGGCAGTACCCAGGCGCTCCGCGGCTCCAGGCCGCGTACGAGGATCTGGTCGATCCGCGCCACCGGGAAGCCCGCCGGCCAAGTGAAGCCGAAGCCGTTCCCCGCCTCCTCCTGGACCGAGTGCAACCGGCCGGTGAGGCCGTCGAACGCGCGGTCGTCGACGGTGCCGTTGAGGTCGCCGAGGACCATCACGCGCGCGGCGGGCTCCGCGGCGACGGCCGCCGCGAGCGCCCGCGCGCCGGCGTCGCGCTGGCCCGTCGACAGGCCCGCGCGGGGGTTCACGCGGACGGACCCCAGGTGGGCCACGTACACCGCCAGCGGGCCCCGCTCGGTGGCCACCGCCGTGCGCAGCGCGCGGGACGGATACATCGCGATGTCGACGGGCCGGGTGCCCGACAGCGGCAGCTTGCTCCACAGCCCGACGGTGCCGTGCGTGGTGTGGTGCGGGTACGTCTTCGCCAGCTCCGCCTCGTACAGCGGCAGGGCCGCGTCGGTGATCTCCTGCAGCGCCAGCAGGTCCGCACCGGAGGCGGCCAGGTCGCGGGCGGTGCCGGCCGGGTCGGGGTTGGCGGCGCCGGCGTTGTGACTGGCCACCGTGAGGTCGCTGCCCGGCCGGGACTTGTCCGTGAGCAGCCCGCCGAACAGGCTCAGCCACACCGTGACCGGCAGCACCAGCGCGACCAGCGCGGACGCCGAGCGCCGCCACAGCGCCCCGGCCAGCAGCGGGAGGACGGGGAGGCCGAACCACGGCAGGAAGGTCTCCACCAGGCTGCCGGCGTTCATCGAGCCGTGGGGGATCTCCGCGTGCAGCGCCATGAGCAGGCCGAGCAGCAGCGCCAGCGCCGCGAACACCGGGCCGCGCCGCCAGGGCCCCGGCCGGCGCAGGGCGCACGCCGCCCGGCGCACCGCGAGGGCCGCATGCTCTGCGAGCCGGCTGCCGGTGCCCGCCCGCGGGCGGTCGTCACCGACCTGCGCGATCTCCACCGTGTCGTCCTGCGACGTCGTCGCCACCTGCTCGCTCACCTCTGCATCCTCGGGTCCTGGGTGGGGTCGTCGTACATGGGCGGGCAACGGCCGCCGACCGCCTCGGCGCGCAGCTCGACATGCCACGGCTCGTTCCGGTAGACCGGGCACAGGCCGTACGCGGCGCCGTGCTCGAAGAGCCACATCTGCGCCTCGGCGCCGCCGATGTCGACCGCGTCGCCGGACACGTGCGGGGACGTCTCGGGGGTGGCCACCCACCGGGCGGCTTCTTCTTCCGATCCGTATTCCGAGACCGCCTTGCGGAAAAGCTGCTCCTGGTACGCGGGAGAACGCCAGCCGCTGTTGACCTCGATATCGATTCCGTATGCCGCGGCGTCCGCCGCCGCGTCGCGCAGGGCACCGAGGAAAGCCGCGTCGAGTTCGGCAACGGCGGGAATGCCGTCGTCGAAAACCGTCGTGCCCTCGGGGACGGCACCGCCGGCCTCGCCGACCGGTCCGCCCCGCCCGCGCCGCGCGGAATCCTCCGGTGCCGGAGCGGAGTCGTGCGGTGACCGGGGGGTGGCCGAGGCGGGCCTGGTGGCCGAGGCGGAAGGGCCGGTCGGCGTCTGCATCGACCGGTAGCCCAGAGGCGCGGCGACTGCCACGATGAGGGCGATCAGTCCGACGCCGAGAAGCGTGCGCATCCACCGGGCCGTTCTCCGCGCCGATCGCCGTGTTCGAGTCATTCCGCCAGTGAAGGCGGCGGGGCGTTGCCGGTGCGTATCCGGTTTTCTATACGCGGACGATAGGCGACCGCCCGTAGCATCGGCGTATGCGCGTGCTGATAGTCGAGGACGAGCCCTTTATGGCGGAGGCCATCCGCGACGGTCTCCGCCTGGAGGCGATCGCGGGCGACATAGCGGGGGACGGGGACACCGCCCTGGAACTGCTGGGCGTGAATGCGTACGACATCGCCGTCCTGGACCGCGACGTCCCCGGACCTTCCGGGGACGAGATCGCCCGGCGCATCGTCGACTCCGGCAGCGGCATGCCGATCCTCATGCTCACCGCGGCCGACCGGCTCGACGACAAGGCCACCGGCTTCGGGCTCGGCGCCGACGACTATCTCACCAAGCCCTTCGACATCCGCGAGCTCGTCCTCCGGCTCCGCGCACTCGACCGCCGGCGCGCCCACGTCCGGCCGCCCGTGCGGGAGATCGCGGGGGTGCGGCTCGACCCGTTCCGCCGCGAGGTCTACCGGGACGGCCGGTACGTGGCGCTGACCCGCAAGCAGTTCGCCGTGCTCGAAGTCCTCGTCGCCGCCGAAGGCGGGGTGATCAGCGCGGAGGAACTGCTGGAACGCGCCTGGGACGCCAATGCGGACCCGTTCACCAACGCCGTACGCATCACCGTCTCCGCCCTCCGCAAGCGGCTCGGCGAGCCCTGGCTGATCGCCACGGTGCCCGGCGTCGGCTACCGCATCGACACCGGATCCGGCGGCGAGAAGGAGGAAAGCGGGACGGCGGACCACGCCTAGGCCGGGTTTCGACAGCAGTTTTCGAGTGTGCGACGACTTCGGCTTGTGTTGCGCGGGAACCTGACGGGCGAGCCTGACGTGCCGCAAACGGAATCGCGCCGCGGCTACCGGTACGACAAGCCGCCCCGGCAAGCGTCCCGAAAACCCGCTCGGTGAGCAGACGGGCACGACGAGTTGCCGGAAGTTGCGCAAGAAGTATTGCGCAACAGTTCTTTCGTATCTACGGTCCTGGCATGGGCCGAGAACCGGAGCGGATCACCGAGCTGGAGCAGCTGAAGGCGTTCACCCACCCGCTGCGCATCGAGCTGTACCGGCTGCTGACGGCGGCCCGGACCGCGACCGCGTCGCACCTCGCGGAGCAGGTCGACGAGGCGGTGTCGCTGGTCAGTTACCACCTGCGCAAGCTCGCCGCGCACGGCTTCATCGAGGAGGCGGCGGAGCAGGGCCAGGACGGGCGCGAGCGCTGGTGGCGGGTCTCGGCGGGGCGGTCGTTCAGCTTCCGGTCCGCGGACTTCGACGACACGCCGGAGGGCACGGCGGCGCTGACCGGCGTCAGCCGCGAGCTGCTGGCCACCCGGCCCCGTACGTACCTCACCTACCTCGACCAGCAGGCCGGGTGGGGGCGTGAGTGGACGCGGGCGGCGTTCAGCTCCGAGTACACCGTCCGGCTGACCGCCGGCGAACTGCAGGAACTGGCGGAGGAGATGGGCGCGTTCGTGCGCAAGTGGCGGGAGCGGGCGGAGGCCGCGGAGGCCGCGGAGGCGGCGGAGGCCGCGGGGTCCTCCGGGCGCGAGACCGTCGCCCTCCACCTGTACGGCTTCCCCTTCCGCCCCTGAGCCGGGGGCCCGCGCGCATGCCCGCGTACCGCGACGCCGTTGTCCTGCGATGGCTCGTCGCGTACGCCCTCTCCGTGCTCGGCGACGGCGTGTTCTTCCTCGCCCTCGGCTGGGCCGCTCAGCGGGTCGCGGGGCCCGCGGAGACCGGGGTGGTGATGGCGGTGGGCTCGGTGCCGCGCGCGGCGCTGCTGCTCGGCGGGGGAGTGGTCGCCGACCGCTTCGGGCCGTGCCGGGTCGTCATCGGCGCCGACGCGGCGCGCTGCGTCCTCGTCCTGGGCGCCGCCGCGGCCGTGGGGATCGCCGCCCCCGGGCTGTGGCCGCTGGTCGCGGTGGCGCTGGCGTTCGGCGTGGTCGACGCGCTGTTCCTGCCCGCGGTCGGCGCCCTCCCGGCGCGGATCGCGCCGCCGGAGGAGCTGGGCCGGATCGCCGGGCTGCGGGCGCTGGCCCTGCGTCTCGGCGGCGCCGCGGCTGCCCCGGTCGGCGGGTACGCGCTGGTGCTGGGCGGGCCCGCGGCGGCGTTCGCGGCGGCGGGGCTGCTGTTCGCCGGGTCGGTGCCGCTGCTGCTGACGCTGCGCGTACGCCCCCTGCCGGACGGACCCGACGCGCCGGACGGACCCGGCGCCGGGAACCAGCCCGACGCGCCCGACCGACCCGCAGCGGCAGCGGCGCGGGCGCATCCGGCCGGCCCCGGGCGGGAGTTGCGCGAGGGACTGCGCTACGTGCGCGGACACCGGCTCATCGGGCCGCTCGTACTCTCCGGCGCGATCAGCGAGTTCGGCCTCAACGGGCCGCTCAACGTCGGCCTCGTCCTCCTCGCCGCCGAGCGCGGCTGGGGCGCGGCCGGACTCGGCTGGCTCGTCGGCGCGTTCGGCCTCGGCGCCGGCGCCGGAGCGCTGCTCCTGGCCGTCGCGGGCCGGCTGCCGCGCCCGGGGCTCGTCCACATCGCCACGCTCGTCGCCTGCGGCGCCGCGCTCGGCTGCGTCGCGCTCGCGCCTTCCCCCGCGGTCGCGGTCGCCGCCTGCGGACTCGGCGGCCTCGCGGGCGGAGTCTGCGGGGGGCTGGCGTTCGCGCTGATCCAGACCTCCGCCGCCCCCGCCTACCTGGGCCGGGTCACCGCCGCCACCAGCCTGACCGGCCTCGGGCTCGCGCCGCTGTGCTACCCGCTCGTCGGCGCGGCCATCGGGGCCTGGGGCTGCGTGCCGGTCTTCCTGGCCTGCGGCGCGTTCAGTTGCCTGGCCGCCGTCGTCTGCCTCGCCGCGCCCGCCGTGCGCCGTGCCGAGCTGCCCCGCGCCCGCGGCCCGCGCCGCGGGCGCGGCGCCGGCTCCTCGGGCCCGCTGCCACAACCGCCGCCCGCCCCGGCCCCGTAGCCGGATCGCCCCGGCCCCGTCGCCGGACCGGACCGGCGCCCTGCCGCCCGGCGCGGCGCCCCGCTGCCCGGCGCAACGTCCCGCCGCGCGGCGTCGGAAGCCGGGGCGGGGCGGGCGTGAGGCGGGATCAGAAGCCGAGCGGCGCCGACCGGGCCTGCGCCACGGCCTCCTCGTCGCCCTCCAGCTCCACCTTGGCCGACTCCTGCCGCCCGGTGGCGAACAGCAGCAGCTCCGGCGGCTCCCCGGTCACCGTGACCACCGGCGCGCCCCGGTGGGCCACCGCCGTCTGCCCGTCGGGGCGGCGCAGTACCAGCCCCACGGGCGACTTGCGGCCCATCATCCGGGCGCCGCGCTCCAGGCGCTTCCACAGGGCGTCGGAGAAGACCGGGTCCAGTTCGCGCGGCGTGTAACCGGGCTGCGCGCGTCGGACGTCCTCGGCGTGGATGTAGAACTCCACGGTGTTCGCGGCCTCGTCGACCTGCTTGAGCGCGAACGGCGAGTACCGCGGGGGACCGCTGCGGATGAGCCGCACCAGTTCCTCGTACGGCTTCTGCCGGAACTCCGCCTGTACGCGCTCCAGCCGGTTCTGCAGCGGCTTGAACAACAGGCCGCCCGCCGCGTCCTGCCGGCGTTCGCGCACCACCACGTGCGCGGCCAGGTCGTGCGTCGTCCAGCCCTCGCACAGCGTCGGCGCCTCGGGCCCGGCGCCCTCCAGAAGATCGGCGAGGAGCAGCCGTTCCCGCTTCGCATGGGTCGTCATGCGGCCACCCTACGGCCGTCGGTGACCGCGGGGCACGCAACACAGCGCCGTGCCCCCGCACCCGCGGGCGGGGTTACGGCAGCGGCTGCGTCAGCTTCGGGCCGTCGGGCTCGGTGCTCAGCGTCAGCGCGCAGGAGATCTCGTCCTGGCCCTGGTCTTCGTACGTCGTCAGCGTCGGGTACAGCGCGTAGTAGAAGTAGTGCCGCCCGTCCGCCGGCATCGTCTTCAGCTTCTCCTCCGCGGCCCGCTGGCACAGCCCCAGCGCCTGGTCGTCGAGCGCGCCGCCGTCGGGGAAGTCGCCGCTGAGCAGCCGGTTGCCGATGACCTCGCCGTCGTGCGGGCCCGCGCACGGGCGGGTCTCCACCGAGTCCACGCCGGTGTCCAGCGACGGGTGGTCGAAGCACTCGCCGGTCCGCAGCACCACGTACGGGATGTGCGACTCGCCCGGCTCCCGATCCCCGCGCGCGTCCGCGGTGCCCGCCGCCGTCCCCGCGCTCTTCGTCTCCCTGCCGCCGCCGAGGCTGTCCTGCCCCGCGGGCCGGTCGGCGCTGCCCAGCGGTCGCGGGCCGCCCGCCTGCGTCCCGTCGCCGTCGTCGCCGCGCAGTGCGAGAAGAGCGGCGACCGCCAGGGCGACGAGCACGGCCGCGGCCACCGCGACGGTGACGGCGGTCTTCGGCCCGCGGTGTCCTGCGGGCGGATCCGGAGGAGGGTTGGTCATGGGCGAAGCATGCCCTATCGGCAGGATCCGGTGGACGGGAAGGGCCATCCCCGGCCCCGCGCGCCGCCTCGTCCGGCACGATGGGGTGTCCGTCCCTGTTGGCACAATGTCCCCATGACCGGCAACCGGCCCGTGCGGCCCTCCGACCTCGATCCCGCCGTCGCGGCGCGCCTGAAGCGGAACGCCGAGGGGATGCTGCCCGCCGTCGTGCAGCAGTACGACAGCGGCGAAGTGCTCATGCTCGCGTGGATGGACGACGAGGCCCTGCACCGCACGCTGACCACCGGCCGCGGCACGTACTACAGCCGCAGCCGAAAGGAGTACTGGGTCAAGGGCGAGACGTCGGGGCACGTGCAGCACGTGAAGTCGGTCGCGCTCGACTGCGACGCCGACACCGTGCTCGTCCGCGTCGACCAGGTCGGTCCCGCCTGCCACACCGGCAGCCGCACCTGCTTCGACGGCCGGGAGCTGACCGTGGGCGGCGCCGAGTGACCGCCCCCGACCGGGAGACGTTCCGCACGCTGGCCAAGGACCGCCGCGTCATCCCCGTGGTGCGCCGGCTGCTCGCCGACGGCGACACCCCGGTGGGGCTGTACCGCAAGCTCGCCGGCGAGCGTCCCGGCACGTTCCTGCTGGAGTCCGCGGAGAACGGCCGCACATGGTCGCGGTACTCGTTCGTCGGCGTGCGCAGCGCCGCGACCCTCACCGAGCGCGACGGCCGCGCCCACTGGCTCGGCACACCGCCGGTCGGCCTGCCCACGCAAGGCGACCCGCTCGCCGCTCTGCGCGCCACCGTCGAGGCCCTGCACACCCCGCGCGATCTGCACGAGGGCGCCGGCGGCCGGGACGCGCTGCCGCCGTTCACCGGCGGCATGGTCGGCTATCTCGGGTACGACGCCGTGCGACGGCTGGAGCGCATCGGCGACAGCGCTCGTGACGACCTGCGGCTGCCGGAGATGACGATGCTGCTCACCTCCGACCTCGCCGTCCTCGACCACTGGGAGGGCAGCGTGCTGCTGATCGCCAACGCGATCAACCACAACGACCTCGACACGGGCGTCGACGAGGCGTACGACGACGCGGTCGCCCGGCTCGACGCGATGACCGCCGACCTCGCCCGCCCCACGGCCGCGAGCGCGGCGCCGCTGCCGCCGTCCGCGCTGCCGGAGTACGGGGAGCTGTGGGGCGGCGCGGAGTTCCGGGCGGCGGTGGAGGACATCAAGGAGCGCATCAGGGCGGGGGAGGCGTTCCAGGTCGTGCCCTCGCAGCGGTTCGAGGCCCCGTGCGCCGCGAGCGCCCTGGACGTCTACCGCGTGCTGCGGGCCACCAACCCCAGCCCGTACATGTATCTGATCCGGCTGCCCGAGACCGGCGGCTCCGGTGCCGCGGGCGGAGGGGGCGCGTTCGACATCGTCGGCTCCAGCCCCGAGGCGCTGGTCAAGGTCGAGGACGGGCGTGCCCTGCTGCACCCCATCGCCGGGACGCGCCCGCGCGGCGCCACACCGCAGCAGGACGCCGCGCTGGCCGAGGAGTTGCTCGCCGACGAAAAGGAGCGCGCCGAGCACCTGATGCTCGTCGACCTCGGGCGCAACGACCTCGGCCGGGTCTGCGAGCCCGGCAGCGTCGAGGTCGTGGACTTCATGTCGGTCGAGCGCTACAGCCACGTCATGCACATCGTCTCCACGGTCACCGGCCGGCTCGCCCGGGGACGCACCGCGTTCGACGTGCTCACCGCCTGCTTCCCCGCCGGGACGCTGTCGGGGGCGCCGAAGCCGCGGGCGCTGCAGATCATCGAGGAACTGGAGCCCACGCGGCGCGGGCTGTACGGCGGCTGCGTCGGGTATCTGGACTTCGCCGGCGACGCGGACACCGCGATCGCGATCCGCACGGCGCTGCTGCGTGACGGCACGGCGTACGTGCAGGCGGGCGCCGGCATCGTGGCCGACTCCGACCCGGAGGCGGAGGACACCGAGTGCCGCAACAAGGCGGCGGCGGTGCTCCGCGCGGTCGCGGCGGCGGAGCACCTGTCGCGGGAGGGGCGGGAGCCGGCGGGGTAGCGGCGTGCACGGGGGCGGCGCGACGGTACGCGACGCGGCCCGCCGGGCGCGAAGGCGCGGCTCCGGCGTGCGAATCCGGCCACCCGCGCCCCCTGGCTGAACCGGGCCGGACCGGTGCGAGACACTTGCCGTGTGACAGCTACGTCCGGCTCCCGCACCCCCCTCGCGGCCGCCCTGCTCTCCGGCGCGCTCGGGGCGGCCGTGGTCCTCGTCGCCGCCGGCCGCACCTGGGCCGAGGGCGAGGCGCCCACCCCCGTCGCGGACGCCGTGCTGCCCGTGAGCGCCGGCGGCCGGGACGTCACCGGTGTGCCGTCCGCGCTGGCGATCGTCGGGCTCGCCGCGCTCGTCGCCGTCTTCGCCGTCCGCCGCACCGGGCGCACCGTGGTCGCCGCGCTGCTCACGCTCTGCGGGGCCGGCGTGATCGTCACCTCCGCCCTCGGTGCCTCCGACACCGCCGCGCTCGACGGCCAGGCCGCCGACGCCGCCGGTCTCACCGACGCCGCGGTCGACGCCGCGAGCCACACCGCCTGGCCCTGGGTGAGCCTGGCCGGCGGCGTGCTGCTGCTGTGCGCCGGGCTGCTCGCGCTGCGCTACGGCCCCGGCTGGCCGACGATGTCGGGGCGCTACGAGCGCCCCGGCGGCGCCGCCGGGGCCCGTCCGCGGCGGGCCGCCCCCGTGGACCCGGAGCGGCCCGAAGAGCTGTGGAAGGCCCTCGACCGCGGCGAGGACCCCACCCGCGAACGGTGACGGGCCCCCGTCGCCGGCCGCTTGGGCCGATCGGGGACAATGGCCGCGTCTGGTGATATGAGCGGTTGTCGTTTCAAGGAGCAGTGATGGCGCAGCACGACCACGGACACACGCCGGCCGCATGGACCGCGGTGGTCATCATCTTCATCGGGTTCTGCGTCTCGGGCGTGCTGATAGTGATGGACAAGCCCCTGCTGTTCTGGCTGAGCCTGATCATCATCCCCGTCGGCGGCGTGGTCGGCGCCGTGATGCGCGGCATGGGCCTGGGCAAGAAGCCCGTGCCTCCGGTGCGCATGGCCGGCGACTGACCCGCACTTCCCTCCGCCCCCTGCCGGAAAGTCCCGGCCGGGGGCGGCGTATCTGTACCGGAGCGGCGCGGCACCGGATGCGCCCCCGCACCGGCGCCGGGACAATCCGGGTGTGTCCGCCCGTACCGCCAGAACCGCCGCGACCGCCGTCACCGGCGCGCTCCGGCGCCTCGCGCCCCCGCTCGCCGCGCTGGCCTCTGCCGCCGCCTGCTGCGCCGTGGTCGGCGCCGTCGACCCGAACGAGCCCGGCCGCTACCCGCCCTGCCCCGTCCTCGCGTACACGGGCCTGGCCTGCCCCGGCTGCGGCGGCCTGCGCGCCACGCACGCGCTCGCCCACGGCGAGGTGACCGCGGCGCTGGGCGCCAACGCCCTCGTGGTCGCCGGCGCGGCCGTCTGCGCCATGGCGCTGCTGGGGTGGTCGCTCGCTGCCGTACGTCCCCGCACGCGCGCGCCGCGGCGCTCCCCGCCGGGAACGGGGCTGCGCGTGGGGGCGGCGCTGTTCGCGCTGGTCGCGGCGTTTACGCTGCTGCGGAACCTGCCGTTCGGGGCGGCCCTGGGGCCGTAGCGGCAGCGCGTCCGGTCCCTGGGACGGAGAAGGTCCGGATTCGGGGCTTCCGCCCCCTGCCCGATACCATCGCAGTACCCGAACAGCCGCCCGCCGGCCGCCGGTGCCCTCGCGGGCCGGCGCCGGCGCCAGCAGAAAGGGGTCCGCTCGCGTGAGTGTGCTCGACGAGATCATTGACGGCGTGCGCGAGGACCTCGCCGAGCGGCAGGCCCGGGTCGGGCTCGACGAGCTCAAGGAGCGGGCCGCCAGGGCACCCCGGGCGCGGGACGGCGTGGCCGCCCTGCGCGGTGACAGCGTCACCGTCGTCTGCGAGGTCAAGCGCTCCAGCCCGTCCAAGGGCGCGCTGGCCGCCATCGCCGACCCGGCCGCGCTCGCGGCGGACTACGAGGCGGGCGGCGCCGCCGTCATCAGCGTCCTGACCGAGCAGCGCCGCTTCGGCGGCTCGCTGGCGGATCTGGAGGCCGTCCGCGCCAAGGTGGACGTGCCGGTGCTGCGCAAGGACTTCGTCGTCACCGCCTACCAGCTCTGGGAGGCCCGGGCGTACGGTGCCGACCTGGTGCTGCTGATCGTCGCCGCGCTGGAGCAGGACGCGCTGGTCTCGCTGGTGGAGCGGGCCGAGTCGATCGGGCTCACGCCGCTGGTCGAGGTGCACGACGAGGAGGAGGCCGAGCGCGCGGTGGCCGCCGGGGCGAAGGTCATCGGGGTGAACGCGCGGAACCTCCGGACGCTTGAGGTGGACCGCGGCAACTTCGGCCGGGTGGCCCCCGAGATCCCCGGCCACATCGTCAAGATCGCCGAGTCCGGCGTGCGCGGACCCCACGACCTCATCGCGTACGCGAACGACGGCGCCGACGCCGTGCTCGTCGGCGAGTCCCTGGTCACCGGCAGGGACCCGCGTGCCGCCGTCGCCGATCTCGTCGCCGCGGGCGCCCACCCCGCGCTGCGCCACGGACGGGGCTGACCTTCCGGTGAGCCTGCGAGCGGACCGGCCGCCTCCGCCCGGCGCTCCCGCGCCGCGGCCCGCGCCGGCGGCCCTTTCCCGGCGCCCGGGCGGCGCCGTCGCGGGGGCCCGTCTGCGTGCCGCGCGCACCGGTGTCCCCGAGGCGGGCGGCGTCCTCGCCCGCGGGTGCAGGCCGCGGGGGTGCCGGGCGCCCGCGCGGCGCGTGCGCGGCCGGCGCGTGCGGTACCACATCGGGGCCGAGCCCGGGCAGATCAACGGCAGGCGATGGCAGGCGGCGTGTCCCCACGCCGTCCGTCATCCGTTCCGACCGAGGATCAGCCATGCCCACAGACTTCTTCATCCCTGACCCAGAACGCCAGGTGCCGACCGCCGAGGGTTACTTCGGCGCGTACGGCGGCAAGTTCATCCCCGAGGCGCTGCGCGCGGCCGTCGACGAGGTCGCCGTCGCGTACGAGAAGGCCAAGGGCGACGAGGCGTTCGTCGCCGAGCTGAACGACCTGCTGGCCAACTACACCGGGCGGCCGAGCCCTCTCACCGAGGTGCCGCGCTTCGCCGAACAGGCCGGCGGCGCCCGGGTCTTCCTCAAGCGCGAGGACCTCAACCACACCGGCTCGCACAAGATCAACAACGTGCTGGGCCAGGCCCTGCTCACCCGCCGCATGGGCAAGACCCGCGTCATCGCCGAGACCGGCGCCGGCCAGCACGGTGTGGCCACCGCCACCGCCTGCGCACTTCTCGGCCTGGAGTGCACCGTCTACATGGGCGAGATCGACACCGAGCGGCAGGCGCTCAACGTCGCCCGCATGCGGATCCTCGGCGCCGAGGTCATCCCGGTGAAGTCCGGCAGCCGGACGCTGAAGGACGCCATCAACGAGGCGTTCCGCGACTGGGTCGCCAACGTCGAGCACACCCACTACCTCTTCGGCACGGTCGCAGGCCCGCACCCGTTCCCCGCACTCGTCCGCGACTTCCAGCGGGTGATCGGCATCGAGGCCCGGCAGCAGTTGCTGGACCGTACGGGCCGGATGCCCGACGCGGCCGTCGCCTGCGTCGGCGGCGGCTCCAACGCCATCGGCCTCTTCCACGCCTTCCTGCCGCACCCCGCCGTGCGCCTGGTCGGCTGTGAGCCCGCCGGGCACGGCCTGACCAGCGGCGAACACGCCGCCACGCTCAGCGCCGGCGACCCCGGGATCCTGCACGGCTCCCGGTCGTACGTGCTCCAGGACGAGGACGGTCAGATCACCGAGCCGTACTCGATCTCCGCCGGCCTCGACTATCCCGGTGTCGGCCCCGAGCACGCCTATCTCAAGGACGCCGGCCGGGCTGAGTACCGGGCCGTCACCGACCACGAGGCCATGCGGGCGCTGCGGCTGCTGTCGCGCAGCGAGGGCATCATCCCGGCCATCGAGAGCGCCCACGCGCTCGCCGGTGCGCTGGAGATCGGCCGCGAGCTGGGTACCGACGGCCTGATCGTCGTGAACCTCTCCGGCCGGGGCGACAAGGACATGGACACCGCCGCCCGCCACTTCGGGCTCTACGACGCCGAGGAGGCGGACCGGTGACGGGCAACATCGCGCGGCTCGACGCCGTACTCGCCGCCGCGAAGGCGGAGGACCGGGCGGCCCTCATCGGCTACCTGCCCGCCGGCTTCCCCGACGTGGACACCGGGGTGCGGGCCATGACCGCCATGCTCGAAGGCGGCTGCGACGTCATCGAGGTCGGCCTGCCGCACAGCGACCCGGTGCTGGACGGCCCGGTGATCCAGACCGCCGACGACATCGCGCTGCGCGGCGGGCTGCGGATCAAGGACGTGATCCGTACGGTCGCCGAGGTGCAGTCCGCGACGGACGCGCCGGTGCTCTGCATGACGTACTGGAACCCCGTCGACCGCTACGGTCCCGAGCGCTTCGCCGAGGACCTGGCCGCGGCGGGGGGCGCGGGCTGCATCCTGCCCGATCTGCCCGTCGAGGAGTCGGGAGCGTGGCGGGAGGCGGCCGGCAAGCACGGCCTGGCCACGGTCTTCGTGGTCGCCCCCAGCAGCCGGGAGCAGCGGCTTTCCGAGATCACGGAGGCCGGCAGCGGCTTCGTCTACGCCGCCTCGCTGATGGGCGTCACGGGCACCCGCGAGTCCGTGGGCCGGGAGGCCCGGGACCTGGTCCGCCGCACCCGCGCCACTGAGGCGGTACGCCACGGGGGTCTGCCCGTCTGTGTGGGCCTGGGCGTCTCGACGGCCAGGCAGGCGGCCGAGGTCGCCGCGTTCGCCGACGGCGTGATCGTCGGCTCGGCGTTCGTCAAGCCGCTGCTGGACGCCGGGGACGATCGGGAGGCCGGCGTCGCGGCGGTGCGGGAGCTGGCGGGCGAGCTGGCCGAGGGGGTTCGCCGGCGGGCCTGACGGCCGCCCGCGGTCATCCACAGGGCCCTCCCCGGTGCGTACGGACATGCGATCCTTGAAGGGAGCAATCCGTGCTGCACAGGGGAGGGCCCGATGGCCGGCGAACAGCCCGGCGCCGACGACGAACCGCGGCTGCCCGAGGACATATGGGAGCGGTTCCAGAAGGACTCCCTGGGTCAGATAGAGAACACCGCGCCGAAGGAGCACTCCGCGCGGTGGTACGAGGTCACGGAGCGGCTCGCCGCCGACGACGCGCGGCGCGCGGCGGCTCCGCGCCCGCGCAGGGTGCCCCGTCCCCGGCCCCGGATGCCGCAGGCGCCCGTTCCGCGGGCCTTCACCGTGGGCTTCCTCGTCGTCTCGGTCGTCCTGGTGCTCTCCGCCGCCGCCGCGTACCTGCAGTACGGGCGGGTGTTCTGATCCGTCACCGGGCGGCGGATGCCTCGTTATAGCCGGGCGTGAGCGAGAACAACCCCCAGGGGAAGCGCAGTGCCCGGGAGCGGATGCAGGCCGAGCGCCGGCGGCAGCAGTCCAAGGACAAGCGGCGGCGCATGCTCGCCGTGCTCGCCGCCGTGGTCGGGGTGCTCGCCGTGGTCGCGGTGGTCGGCGTCCTCATCGGCCAGAACGGCGGCGACGGGGACGACACCGACGAGCCCGTCGTGTTCCCGAGGGGCGCCGTCGGCAAGGACCGGCTCGCGCTGCCCGCGGGCAAGGCCGACGCCCCGGCCACCCTCACCGTCTGGGAGGACTTCCGCTGCCCCGCGTGCGGCCAGTTCGAGGCCGGCTTCAGCAAGACGATCAACGAGCTGGAGGACGCCGGCAAGCTGCGCACCGAATACCGGCTGGTCGAGCTCATCGACGGCAACTTCGGCGGCTCCGGCTCGCTGGACGCGGCCAACGCCGCCGCCTGTGCCCAGGACGTCGGCAAGTTCGTCCCGTACCACGACGTGCTCTTCCGCAACCAGCCGCCGGAGACGGACGACGCCTTCGCCGACAAGGGACACCTGAAGGACCTGGCGGCCAAGGTCGACGGGCTGAGGGGCAAGCGCTTCGACTCCTGCGTCGACGACGGCAGGCACGACGGCTGGGTCGGCGCCTCGGACCAGGCGTTCGGCAAGTCGGGCCACAACTCCACGCCCACCGTCCTGCTGGAGGGCGAGAGCATCTTCGGCGAGGGCTCGGACCTCACCCCGGCGAGCTTCAGGCAGCTCGTCGAGGACGCCGCCAAGGACTGAACCGCCCGGGGCGCAGCGCCGTACTCGCGGAGAGTTACGGAGCCGTTGTTCCCGCGGGGCTCCCCGTGCCGCGCCGCGGCACGGTACCGTCGATGCTGCTATGGATCTCGCATACATCCCCAGCCCTTCCGAGGGCGTCTGGCACCTCGGACCGCTCCCGCTGCGCGGTTACGCCCTCGCCATCCTCCTCGGCATCTTCGCCGCCATCTGGCTCGGCGGACGCCGCTGGATCTCGCGCGGCGGCCGGCCGGGGACCGTCGCGGACATCGCCATCTGGGCCGTGCCCTTCGGCCTCGTCGGCGGTCGGCTCTACCACGTCGTCACGACGCCCGAGCCGTACTTCGGCGAGGGCGGCGACTGGGTCAAGTCGTTCGAGATCTGGGAGGGCGGCCTCGGCATCTGGGGCGCCATCGCGATGGGTGCGCTGGGAGTCTGGATCGGCTGCCGGCGGCGCGGCATCGCGATGCCGCCCTACGCCGACGCCGTCGCCCCCGGCATCGCGCTCGCGCAGGCCCTGGGCCGCTGGGGCAACTGGTTCAACCAGGAGCTGTACGGCAAGCAGACCGACGTCCCCTGGGCCGTCGAGATCGACGCGGACCACTCGGTCACCGGCGTCGCCGACACCTTCCACCCGACCTTCCTGTACGAGTCGCTGTGGTGCGTCGGCGTCGCGGTGCTGGTGATCTGGGCCGACCGGCGCTTCCGCCTCGGCCACGGCCGGGCCTTCGCGCTCTACGTCGCGGGGTACACCGCCGGCCGCGGCTGGATCGAGTACATGCGCGTCGACGAGGCGCACGAGGTCCTCGGGCTGCGGCTCAACGTCTGGACGTCGATCCTCGTCTTCGCCGCCGCGGTGGCCTACATCGTCGTGTCGGCGAAGAAGCGGCCCGGCCGCGAGGAGGTCGTGGAGCCGGGTGCGGCGGACGACGAGCCCGCGGACGGCGGCAAGGCGGAGGACGGCAGCCTGACGAAGCCGGACCGGGCCGGCGACGCCGCGGAGTCCGCGGACGCTCCGGAGCCCGTGGCAGCCGAGGCCAAGGCGGCCGGGGAGCCCCCGGCCGGAGAGCGCGGCCGGCACACGTAGCCCGCGGCGCAGCACACGCACGGCAGGGCCGTCACCGCACCCGCGGCGACGGCCCCGCCCGTGTCCGGCCCGGGTGTCCCGGCCGGATCGCCTTGGAGAGTCTGTCCGGCGGGCCGGGCGGGGAATCCGGCGACGGCGGCCCGCTTCCCGCAGGTCAGTACGGCCTGCCTTGCTGGCGGGCGTCCGGGACCGCGCGTATCGTCGAACAGAAGATCGACGAGGGGAGCGCGATCCATGTCCGCGGGGCTCCGTGCGGGCCGGCCGGCCGAGCGGCACGGCCATACCCATCGCGACGTCACCGGCGGCTGGCTGCGGCCCGCCGTCTTCGGCGCGATGGACGGTCTGGTGTCGAACCTGGCGCTGATCACCGGCGTGGCCGGCGGTTCGGTCTCGTCCGGGACCATCGCGCTGACCGGCCTCGCGGGGCTGGCGGCGGGCGCGTTCTCGATGGCCGCGGGGGAGTACACCTCGGTCGCCTCGCAGCGCGAGCTGGTCCTCGCCGAGCTGGACGTCGAGCGGCGCGAGCTGCGCCGGCACCCGGAGGACGAGGTGCGCGAGCTGAGCGATCTGTACGAGTCCCGCGGGGTGGACCCCGAGCTGGCCGCAGAGGTCTCGAAGCAGCTCATGCGGGACCCGGAGCAGGCGCTGGAGATCCACGCCCGCGAGGAGCTGGGCGTCGACCCGGGCGACCTGCCGTCGCCGACGGTGGCGGCGCTGTCGTCGTTCGGCTCGTTCGCCGTCGGCGCGCTTCTGCCGGTGCTGCCCTACCTGCTGGGTGCCACCGCCCTGTGGCCCGCGGTGCTGGTCGCGCTGGCCGGGCTCTTCGCCTGCGGCGCGGCGGTGGCGCGGATCACGGCACGGAGCTGGTGGTACAGCGGGCTGCGGCAGTTGCTGCTCGGCGGGGCCGCGGCGGCGGTGACGTACGGGCTGGGCGCGCTCTTCGGAGCCGCCGTCGGGGGCTGACGGCCGGGCTGCCGGCCCGGCTGAATCCCGTATCCTCGAAGGCGATCCCCCGGCACTTCTGATTCATTTCCGCCGCGTTTCGAACCGCACCGGCGCGGGCATGTGACGGGGACCGCGGGCAGTGCCGCCCGTGCTTCCTCCTGCACGAACCGTGCAGATCCCCCGCTCCGCGGGGCACACCCCCGACCGGGGTGTCCGGATGCTGATACGCGGTATCCGCTTCCTGAGCTGCAGGTCATCATGTAACCTGCACGAAATTTCGGCCAGGGCCAACGTCGTCCCTCGGCACGCATCACTGCCACGACGACGACGGGAGAGCCGATGCGGCACGCATCCCAGGCGGCCCGCCCTGCAGCGCAGGGGCTGTACGACCCCCGGTACGAGCACGACGCCTGCGGGGTCGGCTTCGTCGCCACGCTGAGCGGGGAGGCCAGCCACGCACTCGTCCGGCAGGCGCTGACGGTGCTGCGCAACCTGGAGCACCGCGGCGCCACCGGCTCCGACCCGGACACCGGCGACGGCGCCGGCATCCTGCTCCAGGTCCCGGACGCCTTCCTGCGTGCCGCCGTGGACTTCGCGCTGCCGGCCGCCGGTTCGTACGCCGTCGGCATGGCCTTCCTGCCCGTGGCCGAGGACGAGGCCGCCGCCGTACGGGAGCGGATCGAGGCCATCGCCGCCGAGGAGGGCCTGGCCGTACTCGGCTGGCGCGAGGTGCCCGTGGCGCCCGAGCTGCTCGGCGCCGGCGCCCGCGCCACCATGCCGTCGTTCGCCCAGCTCTTCGTCGAGAGCGCCGACCCGGCAGCCCGCAGGAGCGGCATCGAGCTGGACCGGTCCGCGTTCGTGCTGCGCAAGCGCGCCGAGCGCGAGACCGACGTGTACTTCCCCTCGCTGTCCTCGCGCACCCTGGTCTACAAGGGCATGCTGACCACCGGGCAGCTTGAACCGTTCTTCCCCGACCTGTCGGACCGCCGGCTGGCCACCGCCATCGGCGTCGTGCACTCCCGGTTCTCCACCAACACCTTCCCGAGCTGGCCGCTGGCCCACCCGTACCGCTACATCGCGCACAACGGCGAGATCAACACGGTCATGGGCAACCGCAACTGGATGCGCGCGCGCGAGTCCCAGCTCTCCTCGGAGCTGTTCGGCGCGCACGACCTGGAGCGGGTCTTCCCCATCTGCACGCCCGACGCCTCCGACACCGCCTCCTTCGACGAGGTGCTGGAGCTGCTGCACCTGGGCGGCCGGTCGCTGCCGCACGCGATGCTGATGATGATCCCGGAGGCGTGGGAGAACCACGAGTCCATGGACCCGGCCCGGCGCGCGTTCTACCAGTACCACTCGACGGTCATGGAGCCGTGGGACGGCCCGGCGGGCGTCAGCTTCACCGACGGCACCCTCGTCGGGGCCGTCCTGGACCGCAACGGCCTGCGCCCCGGCCGCTACTGGGTCACCGACGACGGCCTGGTCGTGCTCGCCTCGGAGGTCGGCGTGCTCGACATCGACCCCGGCCGCGTCGTGCGCAAGGGCCGGCTGCAGCCCGGCCGGATGTTCCTGGTCGACACCGCGAAGCACCGCATCGTCGAGGACGACGAGATCAAGGCGGAGCTGGCCGCCGAGCACCCCTACGGGGACTGGCTGGACGCCGGCATCGTCGCGCTGCACGACCTGCCCGAGCGCGAGCACATCGTGCACACCCACGCCTCGGTCACCCGCCGCCAGCAGACCTTCGGCTACACCGAGGAGGAGCTGCGCGTCCTGCTCGCGCCCATGGCGCGCACCGGCGCGGAGCCGATCGGCTCGATGGGCTCCGACACCCCGCTCGCCGGGCTCTCGGACCGGCCGCGGCTGATCTTCGACTACTTCACCCAGCTCTTCGCGCAGGTCACCAACCCGCCGCTGGACGCGATCCGCGAGGAGCTGGTCACCTCGCTGCACTCGGCGCTCGGCCCGCAGGCCAACCTGCTCGAACCCACGCCCGCGTCCTGTCGCACCGTGACGCTGCCCTTCCCCGTCCTGGACAACGACGAGCTGGCCAAGCTCATCCACGTCAACGCCGACGGCGACATGCCGGGCTTCAAGTCCGTGACGCTCTCCGGCCTGTACCGCGTGCACGGCGGCGGTCAGGCGCTGGCCGACCGGCTGGCGGAGATCTGCGCCGAGGTCGACGCGGCGATCGACTCCGGCGCCCGGCTGCTGGTCCTCTCCGACCGGCACTCCGACGCCGAGCACGCGCCGATCCCGTCGCTGCTGCTCACCTCGGCCGTCCACCACCACCTGATCCGCACCAAGCAGCGCACCCAGGTCGGCCTGCTGGTCGAGGCCGGCGACGTGCGCGAGGTGCACCACGTCGCCCTGCTCATCGGGTACGGGGCCGCCGCCGTCAACCCGTACCTGGCGATGGAGTCGGTCGAGGACCTGGTCCGCGCCGGGACGTATCTCCAGGCAGGCCCGGACGGCGACTCGCAGACCGCCATCCGCAACCTGATCAAGGCGCTGGGCAAGGGCGTGCTGAAGGTCATGTCCAAGATGGGCATCTCCACCGTCGCCTCGTACCGCGGCGCGCAGGTCTTCGAGGCCATCGGCCTGGACCAGGAGTTCGTGGACACGTACTTCCACGGCACCACCTCGAAGATCGGCGGCGCCGGCATCGACGTCATCGCCCGGGAGGTCGCCGCCCGGCACGCCCGGGCGTACCCCGCCACGGGCACCGCCTCGGCGCACCGCAACCTGGAGATCGGCGGCGAGTACCAGTGGCGCCGCGAGGGCGAGCCGCACCTGTTCGACCCGGACACGGTCTTCCGGCTGCAGCACTCCACCCGCACCCGCCGCTACGACATCTTCAAGCAGTACACGCGGCGCGTGGACGAGCAGTCCGAGCGGCTGATGACGCTGCGCGGACTGTTCCGGCTGGCATCCGACCGTCCGGCGGTGCCGCTGGAGGAGGTCGAGCCCGCCGCCGAGATCGTCAAGCGGTTCTCCACCGGCGCCATGTCGTACGGCTCCATCTCGCGGGAGGCGCACGAGACCCTGGCCATCGCGATGAACCGGCTCGGTGGGAAGTCCAACACCGGCGAGGGCGGCGAGGACGCCGACCGGCTGTACGACCCGCGGCGGCGCTCGGCGATCAAGCAGGTCGCCTCCGGCCGCTTCGGCGTCACCAGCGAGTACCTGGTCAACGCCGACGACATCCAGATCAAGATGGCGCAGGGTGCGAAGCCCGGCGAGGGCGGGCAACTGCCCGGCCACAAGGTGTACCCGTGGGTGGCCAGGACCCGGCACTCCACGCCCGGCGTCGGCCTCATCTCGCCGCCGCCGCACCACGACATCTACTCGATCGAGGACCTGGCCCAGCTCATCCACGACCTGAAGAACGCCAACCCGCAGGCCCGCATCCACGTGAAGCTGGTCAGCGAGGTCGGCGTCGGGACGGTCGCGGCCGGGGTGTCCAAGGCGCACTCCGACGTGGTGCTGATCTCCGGCCACGACGGCGGCACCGGCGCCTCCCCGCTGACGTCGCTGAAGCACGCCGGCGGCCCCTGGGAGCTGGGTCTCGCCGAGACCCAGCAGACGCTGCTGCTCAACGGGCTGCGCGACCGTATCGTCGTGCAGACCGACGGCCAGCTCAAGACCGGCCGCGACGTGGTCGTCGCGGCGCTGCTGGGCGCCGAGGAGTTCGGCTTCGCGACGGCGCCGCTGGTGGTCTCCGGCTGCGTGATGATGCGCGTGTGCCACCTGGACACCTGCCCGGTCGGCATCGCCACCCAGAACCCGGTGCTGCGCGAGCGCTACACCGGCCAGGCCGACCACGTCGTCAACTTCTTCGAGTTCATCGCCGAGGAGGTCCGCGAGCTCCTGGCCGAGCTGGGCTTCCGCAGCGTGGCGGAGGCCGTCGGCCACGCCGAGATGCTGGACATCACCCGCGCCGTCGACCACTGGAAGGCGCAGGGCCTGGACCTGGCGCCGCTGCTGTACGTCCCGGAGCTGCCGGACGGCGCCGCGCGCTACCAGATCACCGGCCAGGACCACGGCCTGGAGAAGGCGCTCGACAACGAGCTGATCAAGCTCGCCGCGGACGCGCTGGCCGCACCGTCCGCCGCCGAGGCCCATCCCGTACGGGCCCGGGTGGCGATCCGCAACATCAACCGCACGGTCGGCACCATGCTCGGCCACGAGGTGACGAAGCGTTTCGGCGGCGACGGCCTGCCCGACGACGCGATCGACATCACCTTCACCGGCTCCGCCGGCCAGTCGTTCGGCGCCTTCGTGCCGCGGGGCGTCACGCTGCGGCTGGAGGGCGACGCCAACGACTACGTCGGCAAGGGCCTGTCCGGCGGCCGGCTCGTGGTCCGCCCCGACCGCGGCGCGGAGCACCTCGCCGAGTACAGCGTCATCGCGGGCAACACCCTCGCGTACGGCGCCACGGGCGGCGAGATCTTCCTGCGCGGCAAGGTCGGCGAGCGGTTCTGCGTCCGCAACTCCGGCGCACTCGTCGTCGCCGAGGGCGTCGGTGACCACGGATGCGAGTACATGACCGGCGGGCAGGCCGTCGTGCTGGGCGAGACCGGGCGCAACTTCGCGGCCGGCATGTCCGGCGGCGTCGCGTACGTCGTCGACCTCGACCCCGACAACGTCAACAAGGACAACCTCACCGCCGTCGAGGAGCTCGACGACGCCGACCGGGAATGGCTGCACGACGTGGTGCGCCGCCACCACGAGGAGACCGGCTCGACGGTCGCGGGGAAGCTGCTCGCCGAGTGGGACGCCCCCGACGCCGGCGTCTCCCGGTTCAGCAAGGTCTACCCGTCCACGTACAAGGCAGTGCTCACCGCCAAGGACGCCGCTGAGCGGGCCGGCCTCACCGAGGCCCAGACGCACGAGAAGATGATGGAGGCTGCGCTCCATGGCTGACCCCAAGGGCTTCCTGACCACCGGCCGCGAGGTCGCCGAGACCCGGCCCGTCGCCGAACGGGTCAAGGACTGGAACGAGGTCTACGTCCCGGGCTCTCTGCTGCCCGTCATCAGCAAGCAGGCCGGGCGCTGCATGGACTGCGGCATCCCCTTCTGCCACAGCGGCTGCCCGCTGGGCAACCTCATCCCCGAGTGGAACGACTACGCCTACCGCGAGGACTGGACCGCCGCCATCGAGCGGCTGCACGCGACCAACAACTTCCCGGAGTTCACGGGGCGGCTGTGCCCGGCGCCGTGCGAGACGGCCTGTGTGCTGGGCATCAACCAGCCGGCGGTGACCATCAAGAACGTCGAGGTCACCATCATCGACAAGGCGTGGGAGGCGGGTGCCGTCACGCCGCAGCCGCCGGAGCGGCTGTCGGGCAAGACGGTCGCCGTCATCGGCTCGGGACCCGCGGGGCTGGCCGCCGCGCAGCAGTTGACCCGGGCCGGGCACACGGTCGCGGTCTACGAGCGGGCCGACCGGATCGGCGGGCTGCTGCGGTACGGCATCCCCGAGTTCAAGATGGAGAAGCGGCACATCAACCGGCGCGTCGAGCAGATGCGGGCGGAGGGCACCAAGTTCCGTACGGGCGTGGAGATCGGCCGCGACATCGACGCCGCCAAGCTGCGCAAGCGCTACGACGCCGTCGTCATCGCCGCCGGCGCCACCACCGCGCGCGACCTGCCGGTGCCGGGCCGCGAACTGGGCGGCATCCACCAGGCGATGGAGTACCTGCCGCTGGCCAACAAGGTGCAGGAGGGCGACTACGTCACGCCGCCGATCTCCGCCGAGGGCAAGCACGTCGTGGTCATCGGCGGCGGCGACACCGGCGCCGACTGCGTCGGCACCGCGCGCCGGCAGGGTGCGGCGTCCGTGACCCAGTTGGAGATCATGCCGCGGCCGTCGGAGGAGCGCCCCGAGGGCCAGCCGTGGCCGGTCTACCCGATGACGTACAAGGTCACCTCCGCCCACGAGGAGGGCTGCGAGCGCGTCTACGCCGTCTCGACCACCCGCTTCGAGGGTGACGAGCAGGGCAACGTGGCCTTCCTGCACCTGGTCGAGGTGCGGTTCGAGGACGGCGGCTTCAAGCCCGTGCCCCGCACCGAGCAGAAGATCCCGGCCGAGCTGGTCACCCTCGCGATGGGCTTCACCGGCGTGGACCGGGAGAACGGTCTGGTCGGCCAACTCGGCCTGGAGCTGGACGCCCGCGGCAACGTGGCCCGCGACGCGGACTACGCCACCAGCGTCCCCGGCGTCTTCGTCGCCGGGGACGCCGGGCGCGGCCAGTCGCTGATCGTCTGGGCGATCGCCGAGGGCCGTTCCGCGGCGCGCGGCGTGGACCGTATGCTGACGGGCGCCAGTGACCTGCCGGCGCCGATCAGGCCGACGGACCGGGCACTGGCGGTCTGACGCGCCGGCTTCACCGCACGACGACGTCACGTCCCTGGAATGTCCCGTACAACGAGGTACGGAACAGCAAGACCCGCGGCGCCCGCCTCTCCCCGACCGTTGAGGCGGGCGCTTCGGTGTGACCGGCGGGGCGCGGTGGGGCCGAGGGGCGGGCGGGGCCACCGGGGTTGATGCGGTCTGGTGCGACCGGGGAGTTACGGATACCTTCCGGGAAGGTGCGCCGTCATCCAACTCCCGTTTGTCTCCCAGGAGCCCACATGCTCAGACGTCGCTGGACGGCACCACTGCTGCTCACCGCAGCACTCGCCCTGTTCGCCCCCCTCACGGCCGCCGCCGCCCCCGAACCGACCGTCACCGGTGCGGGGCAGGCCGCCGAAGTCCCGCTGGAGGAGCTGGCGGTGACCACCACCCAGGTGGCCTCCGGCCTGCGCCGGCCCATCGACATCGCCGCGCCGGACGACGGCAGCGGCCGGCTGTTCATCGCCGAGAAGCGCGGCACCGTCCGCGCGTACCACCCGGACACGGGCCTCGCCCCGGATTTCGTCGCCGACCTCACCGACGTCATCGACGAGTCCGGCAACGAGCGCGGGCTGCTCTCCATCCTCCCCGACCCCGCCTTCCCCGAGGTGCAGGACCTGTACGTCGTCTACAGCGCGCTGCCCGACGGCGCGATCACCCTCGCCCGCTACGGGCTCGACGACGGCGGCCTGGAGGTGCTGCTCTCCCAGGAGCACGCCGAATACAACAACCACAACGGCGGCACCATCGCCTTCGGCCCTGACGGCTATCTGTACTGGACCATCGGCGACGGCGGCGGCTCCGGCGACCCGTTCGACACCGGCCAGCGCCTCGACACCCTTCTGGGCAAGATCCTGCGGATCGACGTCAGCAGGACCTGCGGCGACCTGCCGTACTGCGTGCCGGAGGACAACCCGTTCACCGACACGCCGGACGCCCGCCCGGAGATCTGGGCGTACGGGCTGCGCAACGCCTGGCGGTTCTCCTTCGACCCCGCGGACGGTTCGCTGTGGATCGGCGACGTCGGCCAGGGCCGCTGGGAGGAGATCAACCACGTCGCCCGTTCGGAGCAGGCCGGCGCGAACTTCGGCTGGTCCTGCCGCGAGGGCCTGCAGGTCTTCGACGAGGCCCAGTGCGCCGCGGGCGCGGAGTACACCGACCCCGTCTTCACCTACTCCCCGCACACCGGCGGCTGCGCCGTCATGGGCGGCCGGGTCTACCACGGGGAGCAGTACGCCGACCTGCTCGGTGGCACGTACATCGGCACCGACTACTGCTCCTCGGCCATCTGGGCGCTGCGCGAGGACGGCGAGGGCGGCTACCGGCAGGCGGAGATCGGCCAGTTCCCCACCCAGGTCACGGACGTCGGCGAGACGGTCGACGGCGAGTTCTACGTCGTCAACGACCTGCCGGGCGGGCTGCACAAGGTCGCCTTCGAGCGGCAGCAGCCGACCTGCCGTATCGACATCGCGCCGATGACCTGGGGCGAGGGCCTGAAGGTGGACCTGACGCTGACCAACACCGGCGACACGCCGGTCGACGGCTGGACGCTGACGTTCCCGCTCGCGATCGGGCAGACCGTCATCTCGGACTGGAACACCGACCTCGTCCAGAGAGGGGACATGATCACGGCGGCCAACTCCTCGCACAACGCGGTGATCGAGCCGGGGGAGAGTGTCGCGTTGGGCTATCTGGCGAGCCACACGGGTGACATTTCACCGCCGAAGCGCGCCATGCTCAACGGCGACGCCTGCACGCTGACCGCGGCCGGCGCCGCCGCAGACTGACGACGTCGCAGGTAGCAAGCGCTTCCATGCACGCCCCCGGTCACGCGCCGGGGGCGTGCGCCATGAAAATGGCGATGATAGTTTCGGCTGCACAGCGCGCAACGCCAATGGTCGGACATGTGTCGGGTGGACGCTTCCGCGACGGCTCAGACAACGGTTCGGCATCACCTCGAAGCCACCCTTGACCCTGGTTAAACCACTCCATACCGTCCTGCTGGTCTAGACAAGTTCAGGTTCGGCTCACTGAGGAGCGGGAGCGGTTCATGCGGAAGTTCGTCATCGGCGCCGTGAGCGCCGCAATGGTGCTGGGGCTCGCTGCCTGTGGCAGCGACTCCGACGATGGGGACGGCGGCGGCGACGCACTGGACGGCAAGGGCAAGACCCTCGACGTCTGGATCATGAAGGGGACCAACCCCGACGCCAAGCCGTTCTTCGACAAGCTGAATGCGGAATTCGAGAAGAAGACCGGCGCCAAGGTCAACATCGAGGAACAGCAGTGGGAGAGCGCCCAGCGTAAGTTCACCACTGCGATCGAAGGCGGCCCGGACCAGGTGCCGGACGTCGCCGAGGTCGGTACGACCTGGGTGCCGCAGTTCGCCGAGACCGGCGGCCTGGTGGACGTCACCGACGAGGTGAAGGAGGCCGGGCTCGACCAGGACCTGGTCGAGGGTCTGAAGGACGCGGGCACCCTGGACGGCAAGCAGTACGGCATGCCCTGGTACGCGGGCGTCCGCGGCCTCGTCTACCGCAAGGACATCTTCGACAAGCACGGCCTGAAGCCCCCGACGACCTGGGAAGAGCTTCGCGATGTCGCGCTCACCCTGAAGAAGGAGGAGCCGGACATGATCCCGTTCCCCGTCGCCGGCGGGGCCGAGATGTTCGCGATGCCCTTCGTCTGGGGCGCGGGCGGCGAGCCGGCCGTGCAGGAGGGCGACGCCTGGAAGTCCGCCATCAACTCGCCGGAGTCCGTCGAGGGCCTGCAGTTCTACACCGACCTGGCGACGAAGGACGGCCTGTCCCCGGCGAAGGTCACCACCTGGCGGGAGGACGAGGTGGCCCAGGAGTTCACCAAGGGGAACGTCGCCATGACGATCTCCGGCAACTGGACCCCCAAGGCCTTCCTCGACGAGGCCCCCGAGCTGAAGGGCAAGCTCGCCGCCGCGCCGATCCCCGGCAAGGACGGCGGCATGAGCCCGTCGTTCCTCGGCGGTTCCTACCTGTCGACCTTCGACAGCGACAAGAAGGAGCTGGCCTGGGAGTACGTCAAGATGGCCACCACCGGCAAGTTCGCCGCCGAGTGGGCCAAGCAGACGAACTACTTCCCCGGCACCAACACCGAGCTGAAGAAGATCGCCGCGGAGGGCGACCCGCTGGTCGAGCCGTTCGCCAAGCAGATGCTGGAGGCCGGCGCGACCGTTCCGAAGACCTCCGCCTACGGCGAGATCCAGGCCAGCCAGGTGGTGCTGAAGCTGGTGCAGTCCGTCCTCAAGGGCGACCGGAGCGTCCAGGAGGCCGCCGACAAGGCCGCCGGCGAGATGGACGACATCTTCGCCAAGTCCGAGTAGACCCGGGTTTCGTACAAGGACACGGAAAGACACCGTGAAGGAATCGCTCACCGCCGGCGCCGCGCTGGTTCCTCCCGCACAGGAACCGTCGCGGCCCGGCCGCGCCTCCGCCGACGCCGCGCGCCGCCGCAAGCGGCTGGTGACCGTGACCCGGCCGTGGCTGCTGCTGGCACCCTCCCTCCTGGTGCTCGCCGGTCTGCTGCTGTGGCCGCTGGTCGAGGTCGGCAAGCTGTCCCTGCAGGAGTACGAGGTCAAGTTCGGCGGCGGCGTCGGCACCTGGACCGGCTTCGACAACTACACCGCCCTGCTCTCCAACGAGCTGCTGTGGCGCACGGTCCTGCCGAACACGGCGTTCTTCGCGTTCGCCTGCGTCATCCTCACCGTGGGGTTCGGCACCCTCGTCGCGCTGCTGCTGAACCGGCTGGGCACCGTATGGCGGGTGATCTGCTCCACCGCGATCATGGCCGCCTGGGCGATGCCGGCGGTCACCGGCACCTACGTCTGGGTGTGGCTCTTCGCGCCGGAGGACGGGCTGATGAGCCGGGTCGCCGGCGGGCTCGGGCTCATCGACCCCGAGACCACCAACTGGTTCACCGAGCGGCTCGGCTTCTACGCCATCGCCACCCTGAACGTCATCCACCACGGCTTCCCCTTCGTCGCCATCACCGTGCTCGCGGGCCTGATGACCGTGCCGAAGGAGCTGTACGAGGCGGGGATGATCGACGGTGCGAGCGGCTGGCAGCGGTTCTGGCGCATCACCGTGCCGGCGCTGCGGCCGATCTTCCTGGTCGTGACCATCCTCTCGACCATCTGGGACTTCAAGGTCTTCACCCAGATCTTCCTCATGCCCGGCGGCAGCGGAAGCAACGAGGACGTCATGAACCTCGGCGTGTACTCCTACATCGAGGCTTTCGCCAAGAACGACTACGGGGCCGGCGCCGCCGCGGCCGTGATGCTCACGCTGCTGCTCATCGCCATCACCCTCGTCTACATCCGCACGCTCTTCCGGCAGGGGGAGGAGGACCTGTGAAGCGCACCTCGATCGCCTCGCGCGTCGGCCTGCCGGCCGCCGTCGCGGGACTGCTGATCTTCACCCTCTTCCCCGTGTACTGGATGATGAGCACGGCGCTGGACCCGCGGGCCTCCTCGCGCGGTTCGGACCTCCTGCCGAGCGGCGTGTCGTTCGAGCACTTCAGCCGGGTGTGGAACGAGGGCGACTTCGACCGTTACCTGCTGAACTCGGCGATCGTCGGCCTCGGCACCATCCTGGCCGCCGCCGCGCTGTCGCTCTTCGCGGCCGTGGCCGTGGCGCGCTTCCGGTTCCGGTTCCGCACCTCCGTGCTGATCATGATCCTGATCGTGCAGATGGTGCCGCTGGAGGCGCTGGTCATCCCGCTCTTCCTGCAGATGCGCGACTACGAGATGCTCAACAGCCTCCTCGGGCTGACGATCGTCTACATCGCGCTGTCGCTGCCGTTCGCGATCTGGACGCTGCGCGGGTTCGTCGCCACCGTCCCGAAGGAGGTCGAGGAGGCGGCGTACATCGACGGCTGCACCTGGCCGCGGATGTTCTGGTCGGTGCTGCTGCCGCTGGTGGCGCCCGGGCTGGTGGCCACGAGCGTGTTCGCGTTCATCACGGCCTGGAACGAGTTCGTCTTCGCGTACACGTTCATGAAGGACAGTGACAAGTACACGGCGGCCGTCGGGATCTACCAGTTCTTCGGCGAGAACGACACCGCGTGGGGCCCCGTGATGGCCAGTTCCACGCTGATCACCCTGCCGGTGCTGATCTTCTTCGTGATCGTGCAGCGGCGGCTGGCCTCCGGGCTGGCGGCCGGGGCGATCAAGGGCTGAGACCGCGGCACGTGCGGGCCTGCGGGCCGGTCACGTGTCGCACTCCAGCACCTCCTTGCACAGCCCGCAGCGCGCATGTACGTGGCCGCGCACCGGTACCCGGATGCGCTGGTGGCAGACGGGGCACGGGAACGACACCCGCAGCGGGGGGCCGTCCTCGAAGGCGTACTCGTCGCCGGGGACGGCCGTCGTCGTCAGCCCGCCGCCGCCCGCCCGCGCGAACATCTCCCGTGCCCGCCTGCGGTCCCGCGCGTAGCGGTGCCGCCCCAGCCGCCCGCTCGCCGTCAGCGGCGGGCGCCGGGCGTCCCGGCGGGCCAGGTCCATGCCGGCGGTGTACGCCTCGTACGCCTGCGGGCTGGTGAACCAGACCTCGGGGCTCTCGCCGAAGGCGAGGGCACGCTTGGCGACGACGTAGCCGAACTCCTCGGGCGTCAGATAGCCGAACCGCTGCAAGGCGCCGCCGCCCTCCCGGAACGCGTCCAGGAGCAGCCAGCCGGCCCCGAGATAGGCGGTCGCGGTGTCGGTGAGGATCTCGTTCTCCCCGGTGTCGGGGAAGGACAGCCCGAGGCGGTCCAGGCAGACGTGCATCACCTCGTGCGCCAGCGCCCCGCCGATGTCCCGGCGGTGCTCGCGGAAGCGCGGGTTCAGCTCGATGAAGTACTCCGGGCCCTCGGCCAGTTCCACGACCGCGGCCTCCGGCACGTCCCGGAAGCTCACGATCATGCGCGCGTCCGGCAGCCGGAGGTGCTGGACCAGCGCGTGCGCCACGCGCTGGACGCCGAGGTGCAGATCCTCGCCGGCGTCCAGGGCCACGTCCGCCGGGGAGACGCTGACGGCGAAGTCGGCGTGCAGGACCTCTGGGGTGAACCGCCGGTACAGCGCCGTCAGGGCCGACCGCACCGTCCGCAGATGCGGAAAACCGTGCACGACCTTGCTCACGCTCTCCACCGGCGCCCCCAGGGTTCCGACTCCCGCCCACTGTACGGGCCCGCGCCCCTCCGCCCCGGGCGACGTATCGTGACGCGCATGAGTCCGAACATCGCCACCAACACCCGGGTCGACCTCGCCGGGCTGCTCGATTTCGTACGGCCCCGGCACCGGGCCCTGCTGCTCACCCGGCGGGCCGACGGCTCGCCGCAGGCGTCGCCGCTGACCTGCGGAGTGGACGACGCGGGGCGCATCGTGGTGTCGACCTACCCCGAGCGGGCCAAGACGCGCAACGCGCGGCGCGATCCGCGGGTCGGGATCGTGGTGCTCTCCGACGAGTGGAACGGGCCGTGGGTGCAGGTCGACGGCACGGCGGAGGTGATCGACGCGACGGCGGACGTGGAGCCGTTCGTGGAGTACTTCCGCAACATCGCGGGGGAGCACCCCGACTGGGACGAATACCGCGAGGCCATGGTCCAGCAGGGGAAGTCGCTGATCCGGATCACACCGGAGCGGTGGGGCCCGGTGGCCACCGGGGGCTTTCCCGCCCGGCTGGCGGAGGGGTCGTAGGCGCGGTCCACGCCGGGACGGCGGTCCCGGGCGCGGGCGGAGCACCGGTGCTCCGCCCGCTGCGACCGACTCCGGCGGCAGCACGTCGCCGGTGCGTCGAGCAGGAAGCCGTCGCCGTCCACCGTGCACTCGGGCGCCCGATTTCCGTCTTTCGCCGCCGATTGCCGGGCACCTGCTCTCACCCCCTGGCCACCCGCCCGTCCATGGACAAAGATCGACGGTGCCGGGACTCGGCGCCGGGACCCCGGGTCCGGACCCGGCGGCGGCGACGTGAGGAGGGCGGGCGATGAATCACCACACGTGGATGCGCTACTTCACCCCCGGCCCGGTGCACCGCAGGCTCGGCCTGGTCTGCCTGGGCGTCGGCCTGCAGTACGGGGACCTTCCGGTCGTCGGGCCGCGCACGCTCGACCACCACGTCGCCGTCGTCGTCAGCAGCGGACGCGGCTGGTTCCGGGGCGGCGACGGGCCGGTGCTGGACGTCGCGGCGCCCGCGCTGCTGTGGCTCGTGCCGGGCGCCGTCCACCACTACGGACCCGACCCGGCGACCGGCTGGGACGAGGCGTTCGTCGACTTCACCGGGTCCGCCGTGGCCGCGTACACCGAACTGGGCTACATCCAGCCCGAGCGGCCCGTGGTCCCCCTCAGCGACGTCACCGGGCCGCGCACCGTCGTCACCCGCATCGCGCGCGCCGCCCGCCGCGGCAACCCGATGCTGGAGGTCGAGACGTCCGCCGCGGTGCACGACCTGCTCGTGGCGCTGCGGCGGGCGCGCGCGGACATGGCCCCGGACGGCGACCCGGTGCTGCCGGCGCTGGCCCGCGACGCCTTCCTGCCGCTGTCCGTCGCCGAGCACGCGGCCCGGCACGGGATGACGACGGCGGAGCTGCGCTCGGCGGTGCGGCGGGCGGCGGGGTGCAGCCCGAAGGACTACCTGCTGGGGATACGGCTCGGACGGGCCAAGGAGCTGCTGGCCGCCACCGAGCTGCCGATCGCGGCGGTCGCCCGGCGGGTGGGGTACGACGACCCGGCGTACTTCTCGCGGCTCTTCACGCGCCGGGTCGGGGTGGCGCCGGTGCGCTTCCGCGACCAGCAGGGGCGTACGGTGCCGGGCGGCTGGAGCGACCGCATCCCGGAGCCGGGGGACCCGCCGATGGCGGAGGGGGCGCCGCGGGGGACGGGCGCGGGGCAGTCGTAGGCGGTCGCGCCCACGGAGCCGTTGCCGGAGTCGCGGCCGGCGGGCCGGCGGGGGCGGTCGGTTCGGGACGCGTCAGCCGGGGTGCACCAGGCGGGTGTCGTACGCGAAGATCACCGCCTGGACGCGGTCGCGGGCGCCGGTCTTGCCGAGGATCCGCCCGATGTGCGTTTTGACGGTCGACTCGGCGAGGTGCATCCGCTCGGCGATCTCGCCGTTCGTCCAGCCCAGCGCGACGGCGTGCAGCACCTCGCGTTCCCGGTCGGTGAGCACGGCGAGCCGCGGGTCGGGGCCCGCGGGCTCGTCGCGGGCGGGCAGCAGGTGCGCGTAGCGCTCGATGAGCCGGCGGGTCAGCGCCGGGGCGACCACGGCGTCACCGGAGGCCACCGCCCGGATGCCGGCGAGCAGTTCGTCCGGCAGCGCGTCCTTGACCAGGAAGCCGCTGGCGCCTGCGCGCAGCCCGGCGAAGGCGTACTCGTCGAGGTCGAACGTCGTCAGGATCAGCACCCGGGTACGGCCGCCGGAGGCCGCGATGCGGCGGGTGGCCTCGATGCCGTCGAGACCGGGCATGCGGACGTCCATGAGAACGACGTCGGGCCGGAGTTCGGCGGCGAGCCGCACCGCCTCGGCGCCACCGCCGGCCTCGCCCGCGACGGTCATGTCGCCCTGGCTCTCCAGCAGCATCCGGAAGCCGAACCGCTGGAGGGCGTGATCGTCGACGATCAGCACGCTGGTCATGGAGCCGTCTCCGACGACGGTGACCCGGGCGCGGCCGGGCGGTCGGCGGTGGGGCGTGGTCCCGGCGCGGCACCGGCGGCGGGCGGAGCCGCGGCTGCGGGTTGCCCGCGGTCCGCGTCCGCCGCCGCGGGATCCGCGCGAAGTCCCGGACCGGCCGTGGGCCCGGCACCGCCCGTGTGGTGCCTGCGGCGGCGCCCGCCGTCCGCGGGGGGCGCCTTCTCCGCCGGCACGGGCGGCAGCGTGGCGTACACCCGCCAGCCGCCGCCGGGGGCGGGGCCCGCGTCGAGGGTGCCGCCGTAGACCGCGGCGCGCTCGCGCATGCCCGCGATGCCCCGGCCGCCGTGAACCCCCGCCTGGTCACCGCCGGAGGGGGAGGTTGCCCCGCTCACGGATCCCCCGCCGGTGCCGGATCCGACGGCGGATCCGGCACCCGCCCCGGCCCCGCCCGCCGCCTCGGGTACGTGCCCGCGTCCGTCCCCGTCCCGGCCCCCGCTCCCGCCGCCCCCTTTCGCGGGCGCCCTCCGGCCCGTGTCCGTCACCTCGATCTCCACCCCTCCCGCCGCGCAGTCGAGCCGTACCTCCGCCGTCGTGCCCGTGCCCCCGCGGCCGTGCTTCAGCGTGTTCGTCAGGGCTTCCTGCACGATCCGGTAGACCGTCAACTGCCGTCCCTCGGACAGCGTTCCCGAGTCGCCGCGCACCGTACAGCGCACCGGCAGCCCCGCCTCCCGTACCCGCTCCAGCAGCGGCTCCAGTTCGGCCAGTCCCGGCTGCGGCGTGAGGTGCGCGGGGCCGGGGCCCGCCTCGTGCAGGACGCCCAGCAGCCGGCGCAGCTCGTCCAGCGCCTCCCGGCCGGTGGCGGAGATCGCCTCCAGCGCCTGCGCCGGCCGCTCGGCGGACCGGTGGCCGGTGCCGCCCCCCGCCGGGCCGCCGCCGCGGGCCGCGTACGCCCCGCCGTCCGCGAGGCCGACGATCACGGAGAGGTTGTGCGCCACGATGTCGTGCATCTCACGGGCGATCCGCGCCCGTTCGGCCGCGGCGGCGAGCCGCGCCCGCTGGTCGCGCTCGACCTCCAGCCGCTCGGCCCGGTCCAGCAGCGAGGCGATGTAGTCGCGCCTGGTGCGTACGGTGATGCCGCTCATGACGATCGTCGCGACGATGGCGACCACCGGGACATACGTGCGGAGGAAGTCCTCCGGCGGCTCGCGCAGCGCGTCCGCGCCGATGTCCACCGCCAGGATCGCGCCGACCCACAGCAGCCGCGACAGCGGCTGCCGCAGCGCGACGTTGTGCAGGGCGACGCCGAGGGCGATGACCGAGGCGAGCGCCAGGTGGTACGCGTCGTGGACGAAAGTCAGCGCCACGACCACGCAGAACACCGCGAACGGGTACCGCCGGCGCCACGGCATCGTCGACACCATGCCCGCCCAGAGCAGCCACGGCACGGCCGACGGCATCGACGCCAGCTCCGCGGGGTCCGCGCCGGGCTCGTCACGGGAGTCCTCGCGCCAGTCGCCGACGGTGAGCTGGACGAGACCCGGGAAGGCGACGAGGCAGGTCAGCACCGCGTCCCACACGGCCGGACGGCGGGCGTCGAAGGCCCGTACGCGCTGCGCGGCGGCGTGGATCCGGTGCGTGGGGGGGGGGCAGGGGCGCCGGATCCGTGCCCGTGCCCGGCGCCGTCGCCGGGCCCCCGCCCGCGGCGGACCCCTCCGCATGCCGTGCCGTCGTTTCCCGTGTCATCCCGCCGCCCCTGCCGTCCCCGCCCGCCCGTCCCCGGCCCATGGTGGCCCAGCGAGGCTCAGACGTCACTGCGCCGGAGCCGCAGCGCCGCCGCGGCCAGCCCGGCGGCCGCCCAGAGGACCATGCTGACCAGTGCGGTGCCGACCGCCGGCAGCTCCGGCGCCGGGTGGGCGGCCATCAGCGGTTCCATGGCGGCCAGCGGCGTGTACGCCACCGCGTCCTCGACCCACGCGTACGGCAGCAGCGGCACCACGCTCGGCACCACCATCAGCACCGCCACGAACGCCCCGATCGACGCCGGGATGCTGCGCAGCAGCGCCCCGGCGGCCACCCCGAGCACGGCGACCAGAGCCGCCCCCGCGGCCGTGGTGACCAGCGCCCGTGCCACCCCGGGGTCGCCGAGGCCGGCGGCGATGGGGGTGTCGGCGAGGAACGCGTGCGCCAGCGGGAACGTCACCAGCGCCGTCGCCAGCGTCACGACGAAGCTCACGGCGCCGAAGACGGCCGCCTTGGCCCACAACACCGGCAACCGGCGCGGCACCGCCGCCATCGTGGCCCGCACCATCCCCGTCGACCACTCGCCGGCGGCGGTGAGGATGCCCAGCACGGGCAGAATCAGCAAGCCGAAGTTCAGGCCCAGCAGACTGACCTCGACGGGGTCCCGGGGACCGTCGCCGCCGCCGTCGGTGTACGTGGCGCCGATCGCGAGGCCGATGCCGGCGGCCAGCACGACCACGGCGGCCAGCGCGTACCAGGTCGAGCGCAGCGACCACAGCTTCGACCACTCCGCGCGCAGCACGCGCGGGTACGTCACCCGGTATCCGGCGCTGCGGCGGGCACCGGCGGCCGTGCCGCCCGGGCCGGGCGCGGTGAGGGACGGGGTGCTCATGCGGCGATCTCCTCCTTACGCCCCGCGGCGGGGGCGTGGTACTCGACGGCATCCCGGGTCAGCTCCATGAACGCCTCCTCCAGCGACACCCGGTGCGGCGTCAGCTCGAACAGCGGCACGCTGTGCGCGGCGGCCGTCAGACCGATGTCCTCGGCGCCGACACCGCGCACCCGCAGCTCGCCCGGCGCGTCCGAGACGATCTCCACGCCCGGCCCGGCCAGCAGCTCCCGCAACAGGCCCGCCTGCGGCGATTTCAGCGCCACCTCGTCGCGCCCGGCGGACCGCACGAACTCCGCCATCGTGGTGTCCGCGAGCAGCCGCCCGCGGCCGACGACGACCAGGTGCTCGGCGGTCAGCGCCATCTCGCTCATCAGGTGCGACGAGACGAACACCGTGCGGCCCTCCGCCGCCAGCTCCTTGAGCAGGTTGCGGATCCACAGCACGCCCTCGGGGTCGAGGCCGTTGACCGGTTCGTCGAGCACGACGACCGCCGGGTCGGCCAGCAGCGCGGCGGCGATGCCGAGCCGCTGCCCCATGCCCAGCGAGAACCCGCCGGCACGCCTGCGCGCCACACCGGCCAGCCCCACGGCCTCGATCACCTCCTCCACCCGGGCCCGCGGGATGCCGTGGGTGAGGGCGAGCGCGAGCAGATGCTTGTAGGCGCTGCGCCCGGTGTGGACGGAGCGTGCCTCCAGCAGCGCTCCGACTTCCGCGAGGGGCGCCGGATGCCGGGCGTACGGGCGCCCGTTGACCGTGACGGACCCGCGGGTCGGCGCGTCCAGGCCCACGATGAGGCGCATCGTGGTGGACTTGCCGGCGCCGTTGGGCCCGAGGAAGCCGGTCACGGTTCCCGGGCGAACGGTGAACGTCAGTTCGTCGACGGCGGTCTTCTCGCCGTACCGCTTGGTGAGTCCGCGTGCTTCGATGGTCATACCGTCGACGCTAGGCCGCGCACCCGCGCCGATCGTCCGACCACGGCTCGTATCCGCGCGACGCCGTAGTACCACGGGAGGACCCCCGCTACGGCCCGGGGACATCCCCTCCGCTCAGCGGGGCCACGCCTGCCCGACGCTCAGCAGGGCTTCTCCTCGCGCGCCGGCTCCCCGACCGCCGCCCCGGTCTCCGGCGCCGCGCCGCCCGAGGTGACCAGGCGCGTCTTCCCGCGGATGCCCTGCCGCCGCGACACGGCCACACCCGCCAGGCACAGCGCGCCGCCCAGCAGCGTTGCCGCCTCCGGCACCTCGCCGAGCGCCGCCCAGGACATCAGCACCACCAGAGCCGGCACGGCGTACGTCGTGGCGCCCATCTTCCCGGCCGTGGTCCGCGCCAGCGCGTAGGCCCACGTCGTGAACGCCAGTGCCGTCGGGAAGATGCCGAGATACACCACGTTGGCGGTGGCCGACAGCGGCGCGTCGCCCGCCTGCCCCGCCAACTGCCCCGCGAACGGCAGGCACAGCACCGCTCCCGTCATACAGCCGAAGGTCGTGACCTGCAGCGGTGAGGCGTGCGCCAGGGCCGGCTTCTGGCTGACCACCCCGCTCGCGTACGTCGCCGCGGCCAGCAGGCACAGCAGCAATCCGCCGAGCGAGGAACCGCCCCCGTCGGACGTCGATATGCCGACCACCACGGCGCCCGCGAAGGACACGCCCAGGCCGGCCAGCAGCGCCGGGGGGAACCCCTCCTTCAGCAGCCAGCCGCTGAGCACGGCTATGAGCATGGGCCCGACGTTGACGACCATGGCGGCCGTGCCCGCGTCGACCAACTGCTCACCCCAGTTGAGCGCCACCATGTACACCCCGAACCAGAGCGTGCCGGAGACGGCGATGCCCGGCCACGCCGCCCGCGGCGGCAGCCCCTCGCGGCGCACGGCGAGGATCAGCGCCAGGGCGGCCGAGCCGGCCAGCAGCCGCCCGAGCGCCAGCGCACCGGGGCTGAAGTGCTCGCCCGCGTCCCGGATGGAGACGAACGCCGAGGCCCACAGCACCACCGTCACCGCCGCGGCGGCCATCGCCCGCCGGTCCGTCCCCGCCTGCACGTTTGCCATGACCAGGAACCTAACAGCCGGCACTGACAACGCACCCGCCCCTGTTACCGTGGCCCGATGACCGACCACTCCACGTCCCCGTCGGCCATGGACGGCCTCTCCGAAGCCGCCGTACGAGCCGAGCTGGCCCGTCTCCGCGACAGCATCGACAACATCGACGCGGCCGTCGTGCACATGCTCGCCGAACGCTTCAAATGCACCCAGCAGGTGGGCCGCCTCAAGGCCGCCCACCACCTGCCCCCCGCCGACCCCGCCCGCGAGGCCCGCCAGATCATCCGTCTCCGGGAGCTGGCGGAGAGCGCCAAGCTGGATCCGGCATTTGCGGAGAAACTTCTCAACTTCATCATCGCCGAGGTCATCCGGCACCACGAGACGATCGCCAACTCCGCCCCCCCGGAGCCGCCCGCGGGCGAGTGACAGCCGCGCGGCGCCTCGGGAGCGTGCTCCGGCCCGTCCCGCGGCAGGCCGGACGCCGCCCCTAATCCCCGCCCGCGTGCACGTCGTACGCCGCGAAGGCCCTTTCCGGCAGCAGCCAGCCCTCCTCGGCGAAGATCCGCCCCGCCGCCTTCCGCGCCTCCGCGTCGGCCCCCGCGCGGGCGACCCAGTCGCCCGGCGTCGGCCCCAGGAGGCCGTGCAGCCGGGGGGAGGCGGTGAGGAGGCGGTCCAGCAGGGCGGACTGGTCCGGGGTGTGGGGGAGCGGGCGGCGGTGGGCACCGGAGAGGACGCCGCGGGAGTTGTAGTAGATGTACGTGCCCGGCAGTACCTCGCCGGTCGGCAGCCGCGCCGGGAACTGCGCGGCCGGCAGCAGCGCGCGCCCGTAGTTCGGCACCTCCGTGGCGTCCACGGCGCGCAGTTGCTCCTCGTCCAGCCACGTGACCCACAGCCGCGACCCGGCGGCCCGGTCGGCGTACGGGGCCGCCGCGACGTACCCCGCGCGGCTGATGTGCGCCGAGACGCCGACGCCGAGGCCGCCGACGACGGCCGGTGTGACCGGCACCACGGCGGGGAGCCCCAGGCGCGTCAGCTTGTGGCGCAACTGCCCCGGCGCCGCGTTGGACCCCAGCGCCAGCACCGGGACCCGCGCCGCGGCCGGCGCCTGTCCCAGCGCGGTCAGCACCTCGTCCAGCCCCGTGGCCGTACCGCCGTCCGCCACCCGCCACCGCCCCACGCCGCCCGGCCCGGTCCGCAGCGGCAGCAGCCGGTCGCCGGTGAGCAGCGACGGACCGGGCACCGGCGGCCCCGGGTACGTCAGCGGTTCCAGCAGGGGCACGGTCGCGAGGCCCAGCGCCTCCAGGGTTCTGTCCGGCACGCCGGTCAGCGTAGCCGGGCGCGTCCCCGCGGAGGGCCGGCCGCGGACGCGAGCGGGAGGCCCGGAGCCGCCCGGGTGTCGTCATACCCGCAGGTCGTGAGGCAGCATATGGCCCATGCCCGCACTCACCCGCGCCGAGGCGCAGCTCCGCGCCGACCTGCTGGACGTCCGCCACTACGCCGTCGACCTCGACCTGACGCGCGGTGAGGAGGTCTTCGGCTCCAGCGCCGTCATCACCTTCACCGCCCGCGCCGCGGCGGAGACGTTCGTCGAGATCAAGCCCGCCGAGCTGGTCCGTGTCACCCTCGACGGCCGGGACCTGGACAACGGCGCGCTCGACGACAACCGCCTCGCGCTGCAACTCGGCGAGGGCGAGCACGAACTGCGCGTCGAGGCCGTCATGCGCTACTCGCGCACCGGCGAGGGTATGCACCGCTTCACGGACCCCGCCGACGGCGAGACCTACGTCTACAGCCAGCTCTTCCTGGACGACGTGCAGCGTGTCTTCGCCGCGTTCGACCAGCCCGATCTCAAGGCCGTCTTCGACGTCTCCGTCACCGCGCCCGCCGGCTGGACCGTGCTCGGCAACGGCATCGCCCATCAGGAGAACGCCCCCGGGGAGGGGGAAGCCGATCGCGCGGGCGGCGTCCGCTGGCGGCTGACCACCACCCCGCCGCTGGCCACGTACCTCGTCGCCGTCGCCGCCGGGCCCTGGCACTCCGTCCACGCCGAGCACGCCGGGCTGCCCTTCGGCCTGCACTGCCGCCGCTCGCTCGCCGCCCACCTCGACGCCGACGCCGACGAGTTGTTCGACATCACCCGGCGCTGCTTCGACCGCTACCACGAGCGCTTCGCCGAGCCGTACCCCTTCGACTCCTACGACCAGGCGTTCGTCCCGGAGTTCAACGCCAACGCCATGGAGAACCCGGGCCTGGTCACCTTCCGCGACGAGTTCGTCTACCGTTCCGCCGTCACCGACACCGAGCGCCAGACCCGCGCCATGGTCATCGCGCACGAGATGGCGCACATGTGGTTCGGCGACCTGGTCACCCTGCGCTGGTGGGACGACATCTGGCTGAACGAGTCCTTCGCCGAGTACATGGGCTACCAGATCGTCACCGAGGCCACCCGCTTCACCGGCACCTGGACCGACTTCGCCATCGCCCGCAAGAGCTGGGGCTACGACGCCGACCAGCGGCCCTCCACCCACCCCGTCGCCCCGCCGCGCGTCGCCGACAGCGCCTCCGCGCTGCAGAACTTCGACGGCATCTCGTACGCGAAGGGCGCGAGCGTGCTGCGGCAACTCGTCGCCTGGATGGGGGAGAAGGACTTCTTCGCCGGGCTCGACGACTACTTCTCCCGGCACCGCTTCGGCAACGCCACCCTCGCCGACTTCATCGAGGCCATGGCCCGCGCCTCCGGCCGCGACGTGCCCGGGTGGGCCGACGCCTGGCTGCGCACCACCGGTGTCGACACCTTCCGGCCCGAGACCTGGGAGGGCGAGGGCGACGTGTGGGTGCTGGAGGTCGAGCACACCGGGCGCCGCCCGCACCGGCTGGACGTCGGCCTCTACGACGAGGTGCCCGGCGAGCCCGGCCGGATGGTGCTGCGCGCGAAGGAGGCGCAGGAGTTCGCCGCCGACCTCGGGCTGAAGTCGGCGTCCGCCCAGGGCCGGGCGCCCGACCTCGTCCTCGTCAACGACGGCGACCTCACGTACGCCAAGATCCGGCTCGACGAGCGCTCCTGGGAGACCGCCCTTCGCTGCCTGTCCGGCATCCCCGGCCCGCTCAGCCGCGCCGTGCTGTGGAACGCCGCCCGCGACATGGCCCGCGACGCCGAACTCCCGCCCGCCGACTACCTGCGGGCCGCCGCCGTGCACCTGCCAGCGGAGGACGACCTGGCCGTGGTCCAGGGCGTGCTGGGCTTCGCCCGCGGGCCGGTCGCGACCGACTACGTCCCCGACGCGGACCGCCCGGCCGCCCGCGCGACCCTCGCGGCGACCTGCCGCGAACTGCTGCGCCGCGCCGACGGGAAGGCCGATCCCGGGCTGCGTCTCGCGGCCGTACGCACCCTCATCGACTGCGCCGACGAGCCCGACGAGGTACGCGACTGGCTTGCCGCCGGCACCGTCCCCGGCGGCCCCGTGCTCGACCCCGATCTGCGCTGGCGCTGCCTGGCCCGGCTCGCCGTCCTCGGCGCCGCCACCCCCGAGCGCATCGAGGCGGAGGTGGCCCGCGACCCCGGTGCCTCCGCGCAGGAGGGGGCGGCGCGGTGCCTGGCAGCGCTGCCGGATGCCGAGGCGAAGGCGACGGCCTGGGAGGCGATGTACGGGGACGGGACCGCGGCCGGCGGCGCGGAACCCTCCAACTACCTGTTCACCGCGACCGCCCTCGGCTTCTGGCAGCCGGAGCACCGCGAGGTGCTGGAGCCGTACGTGGCCCGCTGGTTCGCGGAGACGCCGGCCCTCGCCCACCGCCGCGGCCCCGCCATAGCCCAGGCGGCCGGGCGCTGGGGGTTCCCGCGGGGGTTCGTGGACAGCGAGACGCTGCGGCTCGGCGAGGAGTGCCTCAAGCGCGACGACCTGGTGCCGGCGCTGCGCCGGCGGCTGGCCGACCAGCTCGACGACCTGGGCCGGGCGCTGCGCGTACGGGAGGCGGCGGTCTCCGGGGACAAGTAGCGGGCCCGCGGCCGGGTGCGGCACGGGAACCGCGCCCGGCGGCCGGGTACGCCACCGTCACCGTGGTGCGCCCGGTCCCGTAGCAGATCGGGGAAGGCGCCCCTCCGCGTCCCCGCGTGTTCCCACGTACGGGCGAACTCCCGGGCAGATCGGTACGTTTCGGCGACATCGCGAAGTAGCTTAGGGCCGCTTTACCTCACCCGGTCCTCCGGGACCGGCGCCCCCAGGAGCCTGCATGCCCGCTGCCGCCGAAGCCGCCCTCGCGGGCGGCCCCGCCGGCCCCCGCGCCCTCCGCCCGTACCTCGACACCGTTCTCGCCGCCCTCGGCGACGGCGCCGCCCGCCGCCGGGGGCCGCTGCCCGCCGGCGGCCCGGCGGCCGTCGCCCACCGGGTCCGCGAGGCCGTCCGCCCCGTGCTGCCCGACACCGGCGTCGGTGCACAGGCGGCCCTTGCCGACTTCGTCGGCCTCCTCGCCGAGGGCGCCGCCGACCCGGCGGACCCCCACTGCGCCGCCCATCTGCACGCCCCGCCGCTCGCCGTCGCCGCCGCGGCGGACCTCGCGGCCGGGGCGCTCAACCCGTCGCTGGACTCCTGGGACCAGGCCCCGGCCGCCGCCGAGCTGGAGGCCGAGGTGGCCGCCGCGGTCGCCGCCGAGGTCCACCCCGGCGCCGCGCGCCCCGACGCGCTGGTCACCACCGGCGGCACGGAGTCCAACCAGCTCGCGCTGCTGCTCGCCCGCGAACTCCTCGGCCCCGGCGTGCAGGTGATCGCCGGTGCCCACGCCCACCACAGCGTCGGCCGCGCCGCGTGGCTGCTGGGCATGCGGGCCCCGCACGTCGTGCCGACGCCCCGCGGCGTGCTCGACCCCGGCGCCGTACGGGACGTACTCGCGCAGGTCCGCGGCCCGGGCGGTGCGCCGGGACCGGCGCTGGTCGTGGCCACCGCCGGCACCACCGACACCGGTGCCGTCGACCCGCTGCCGGAACTCGCCGACGCCGCCGCGGCCCACGGTGCCCGGCTGCACGTCGACGCCGCGTACGGAGGGCTGCTGCTGCTCGCCCCGAGCCGCGCGCACCTCGTCGCCGGGCTCGACCGGGCCCACACCGTCGCGCTCGACCTGCACAAGCTGGGCTGGCAGCCGATCGCCGCCGGCTTCCTGGCCGTACGCGACGACGCCGACCTGGCCCCGCTCGCGTACACCGCCGACTACCTCAGCGCCGACGACGACACCGACGCCGGGCTGCCCGCCCTGCTGCACCGCTCGCTGCGCACCACGCGCCGCGCCGACGTGTTCAAGGTCGCCGTCACCCTGCGCGCCCTCGGCCGCGCGGGGGTCGCGGAGCTGGTGGAGAGGACCTTCGCCGCGGCGGCGCGGCTCGCGGAGCTGGTCACGGACGACCCCGAGCTGGAGCTGTACGCGCCGCCGGAGCTGACCACGGTCCTCTTCCGGCCCGCGGGCGCGGACGACGCCGCGGTCGCGGCGCTGCGGCGGCGGCTGCTCGCCGACGGGCACGCGGTCCTCGGGCGGGCGCAGGCGGGCGGCCGGCGCTGGCTGAAGGCGACCCTGCTCAACCCCCATGTCCACCCCGGCGACCTGCGCAACCTGCTCAAGCTCGTCACCGAGGCCCACCGGGCACCGGACCCTCCGCCCCGGCAGGACCGCGAGAACGGAACCGCCCCCGATGCCCGCTGAGCACCCCGGCCGCCGGCGCCCGCTGGACCTCGCCGGGATCGGCATCGGCCCGTTCAACCTCTCCCTCGCCGCCCTCGCCGCCCGCGTCGGGGGCCTGACCACCGCGTTCTACGAGCGCCACACCGAGTTCCGCTGGCACCCCGGGCTCCTCATCGAGGGCACCACCCTGCAGGTGCCCTTCCTCGCCGACCTCGTCACGCTCGCCGACCCCACCAGCCCTTTCAGCTTCCTCAACTATCTGCGGGTGCGCGAGCGGCTGTACCCCTTCTACTTCGCCGAGCGCTTCCACGCCCACCGCGCCGAGTACGACGCCTACTGCCGCTGGGTCAGCGGACAGCTTCCCGGCCTGCACTTCGGCCACCAGGTCGAGGACGTCCGCTGGAACGCGGAGGACGGCCTGTTCGAGGCGGACTTCACCCAGCTCGACGCCGACGGCGAGGCGTGGGCGCTGGGCCGCGCCCACGCCCGGCACCTCGTCGTCGGCGTGGGCACCGAGCCGTACGTGCCGGAGGCGCTGCGCCCGCTCGCCGCCTCGTCCGCGGCCGACGTCGTGCACTCCGCGGACTATCTGACCCACCGCGCACGGCTCGTCGCCGCCGGGCACGTCACCGTCATCGGCGCCGGACAGTCCGGGGCGGAGGTCTTCCTCGACCTGCTGCGGGCCCGGCCCGCGGGTGCGGAGGGGCTGCACTGGCTGGCCCGGACCCCGGCGTTCGCGCCGATGGAGTACAGCAAGCTGGGGCTGGAGCAGTTCACCCCCGACTACGCCCGCTACTTCCACGGGCTGCCCGACGCCGTGCGCGACGACCTGCTGCCCCGGCAGTGGCAGTTGTACAAGGGCATCGACGCCGGGACCATCGCCGCCGTGCACGACGAGCTGTACCGCCGCACGCTCGGCGGCGGCTGGCCCGACGCCGTCCTCACCCCCGGCGTCACCGTACGCACCGCGGGCCGCCTCGGCCCCGACCGCGTCGAACTGCACCTGGAGCACGCCGCACAGGGCACCCGCGAGACGCTGCGCACCGACGCCGTCGTGCTCGCCACCGGCTACCGTGAGCGCCCGCTCGACGGTCTCCTCGCCCCGCTGGAGCCGCTGCTGCGCCGCGACGACGCCGGCCGCCCGCGGGTCGACGAGCGGCACCGCCTCGTTCTCGACCCGGCGGTCACGGGCCGGATCTACGTCCAGAACGCCCTGCGGCACACGCACGGGATCGGCACCCCCGACCTGGGGCTGGCCGCCCACCGCAGCGCAGTCATCCTCGACGACGTCACCGGCGCGGAGCCGTACCCGCTGCCGCGCCGTACCGCGTTCACCACCTTCGGGCTCCGGCAGTCCCGGCGCGAACGCCCCGACGCGCCGGCGCCCGGGATCCCGCGCACGCCGGACCCTGGCACAGTGAAGGCATGACGAACCCGCCTCCCGTCCCGGCCCCCTACGGCACCCCCGACGAACCGCGTCTCGCGGTCCGCGGCGAGTCCCGGCTCGAAGTCGACCCCGAGATCGCCCGGATCGCCGTCACCGTCTTCGTGCGCGGCACCGACCGGCGCGCCGCGCTGGCGGACCTGACCCGCCGCAACGCCGAGGCGCGCGAGCTGATCAAGTCGTACGGCGACGCGGTCGAGAGGCTGGAGAGCGGCTCGCTGCTCGTGACCCCCGAACTCGGCCGGCACGGCCGCGGGGAGCGCGTGCGCCGTTACCACGGCCGGGTCCGGCTGACGGCGACTTTCAGCGACTTCACCGCGCTCGGCGAGCTGAGCACCCGGGCCGCCGACCTCGACCTGACGAGCGTCGACGGCCCCTGGTGGGAGCTTCGTCCGGACTCGCCCGTGCACCGCGAGGCGCGGCAGCAGGCGGTGCGGGAGGCGGTGACGCGCGCCCGCGAGTATGCCGAGGCGCTGGGCGCGGAGCTGACGGCGGTCGTGGAGATCGCCGACGACGGCGCGGAGCGCCCCGAGATGTGGATGGCCGCGGAGGCCCCCCGCGGCTTCGGCGCCGCGCCCGGATCCGGCGCCGAAGCGCCCCCCGCACTGGATCTCGAACCTCAGCGGCAGACTGTCTGCGCACGAGTGAACGCACGGTTCGTCATGACCCGTCCGCGCCTCTGATACCGCTCATCAGAGCAGCGGCCCGCACGTTTTATGAGTTGTCACCTCGATCTCAATAGACCTTCGCTCAAATGTCGTTCGGGAATGGCCGAGAGCCGGTTCCCTACCTGTCGGTAAGTCATAGAGTCGAAAGCATGCGCCGAGCGAAGATTGTCTGCACCCTGGGTCCAGCGACCGACACATACGACCAGATCAAGAGCCTGGTCGAAGCGGGAATGGATGTCGCCAGGTTCAATCTCAGCCACGGCACCTACGCTGAGCACGAGGAGCGTTACGCACGGGTGCGCAAGGCCGCGGACGAAACCGGGCGCAGCGTCGGCGTGCTCGCCGACCTTCAGGGCCCGAAGATCCGTCTGGGCACCTTCCGTGAAGGTCCTGTATTTCTCGAACGGGGCGATGAATTCACCATCAGCGTCGATCCGGTCGAAGGCGACCGCCAGTGCTGCGGCACGACGTACGCCGGACTGGCCGCCGACGTCGCGAAAGGCGAGCGGATCCTCGTCGACGACGGGCGCGTCACCCTGGAGGTGACCGCCGTGGACGGGCCGCGGGTGCGCACGATCGTCATCGAGGGCGGCATGGTCTCCGACCACAAGGGCCTCAACCTGCCCGGCGTCGCCGTCTCCGTCCCCGCGCTCTCCGGCAAGGACCGCGACGACCTGCGCTGGGCGCTGCGCACGGGCGCGGACGTCATCGCGCTGTCCTTCGTGCGCTCCGGGCAGGACGTCCGCGACGTCCACCGGATCATGGGCGAGGAGGGCCGGCGGGTCCCGGTGATCGCCAAGGTGGAGAAGCCGCAGGCGGTCGAGAACCTGGAGGGCATCGTCGACGCCTTCGACGGGCTCATGGTGGCCCGCGGCGATCTCGGCGTGGAGATGCCGCTGGAGCAGGTGCCGATGGTGCAGAAGCGGGCGGTCAAGCTCGCCAAGCGGAACGCCAAGCCGGTCATCGTCGCCACGCAGATGCTCGACTCGATGATCGACGCGTCCCGGCCGACGCGCGCGGAGGCGTCCGACGTCGCCAACGCGGTGATGGACGGCACGGACGCGGTGATGCTCTCCGGTGAGACGAGCGTCGGCAAGTACCCGATCCAGACGGTGCGGACGATGGGCAGGATCGTCGCGGCGGCGGAGGAGGAGGTGCTCGCCAAGGGCCTGCCGCCGCTGACCGAGCGCAGCAAGCCGCGCACCCAGGGCGGTGCGGTGGCGCGCGCGGCGGCGGAGGTCGGCGACTTCCTCGGGGCGCGCTATCTGGTGGCGTTCACGCAGTCCGGCGACACGGTGCGGCGGCTCTCGCGCTACCGCTCGCCGATCCCGGTGCTGGCCTTCACCCCGGACCCGGCGACGCGCAGCCAGCTCAACCTGACGTGGGGCGTGGAGACGTTCCTCGGCCCGATGGTGCAGACGACCGACGAAATGGTGGCGCAGGTCGACGAGCAGTTGCTCAAGATCGGCCGCTGCCGCAGGGGCGACGTGGTCGTGATCACCGCCGGCAGCCCGCCCGGCATCTCCGGCTCGACCAACCTCGTCCGCGTCCACCACATCGGCGAGGACGACCCCGCAAGCTGACGGACCCGGAGGCGAGGGGCCGCCGGACATCCGGCGGCCCGGCGTGGCACGCGCGGTACGCGGCTCGGCGCCCGGCTCAGTGCGCGGCCGACTCCCAGTCCGCACCGACGCCCACCGCGACGTCCAGCGGCGCCCGCAGGGCCACCGCACCGGCCATCTCGCGCCGGACCAGCTCCTCCACCCGCTCCCGCTCGCCCGGGGCGACCTCCAGCACGACTTCGTCGTGCACCTGCAGCAGCAGCCGGGAGTGCAGCGACGCGGCCGTCAGCGCCCGGTCCACCCGCAGCATCGCGAGCTTCACGATGTCCGCCGCGGTGCCCTGGATCGGGGCGTTGAGCGCCATCCGCTCGGCCATCTCGCGCCGCTGGCGGTTGTCGCTGTTCAGGTCGGGCAGATACCGGCGGCGGCCGAACATCGTCTCCGTGTAGCCCGTCGCGCGGGCCTCGTCGACGACGCGGCGCAGATAGTCCCGCACGCCGCCGAAGCGCTCGAAGTAGTTCTCCATCAGCTTGCGGGCTTCGGCGGCCTCGATGCCGAGCTGCTGCGAGAGCCCGAACGCGGACAGCCCGTAGGCCAGTCCGTACGACATCGCCTTGATCTTCCGCCGCATCTCGGGGTCGACCTCGGTGCGCGGCACCGCGAACACCTGCGAGGCGACGGTGTCGTGCAGGTCCTCGCCGGAGGCGAACGCCTCGATCAGCCCCTCGTCCTCCGACAGGTGCGCCATCACCCGCAGCTCGATCTGGCTGTAGTCGGCGGTCAGCAGCGACTCGTACCCCTCGCCGACGACGAATCCGCGGCGGATCGCCCGGCCCTCGTCCGTACGGATGGGCACGTTCTGCAGGTTCGGATCGGTGGAGGACAGCCGGCCGGTGGCGGCGACCGTCTGGCTGAACGTGGTGTGGATCCGGCCGTCCGCCGCGATGGTCTTGATCAGTCCCTCGACCGTGGAGCGCAGCCGGGCCTGCTCGCGGTGGCGCAGCATGATGACCGGCAGCTCATGGTCGGTCCGGGTGGCGAGCCAGGCCAGCGCGTCGGCGTCCGTGGTGTAGCCCGTCTTGGTCTTCTTGGTCTTCGGCAGGCCGAGCTCGCCGAAGAAGACCTCCTGCAACTGCTTGGGCGAGCCGAGGTTGAACTCGTGGCCCACCGCGTCGTGCGCCTCCCGGACGGCCTGCTGCACCGCGCCGGCGAACTGCTGCTCCATGGCCTCCAGGTGGGCCCGGTCGACGGCGACGCCGGCCCGCTCCATCCCGGCCAGCACCGCCGAGACCGGCAGCTCCATGTCGCGCAGCAGCTCCGCCGCGCCGACCTGCGCCAGCTTGTCGGAGAGCGCCTCGCCGAGGTCCAGGACCGTACGGGCCGTACGCATCAGGGCGTCCCGCTCGGCCGCCTGCTGGTCGCCCTCCTCGCCGTCCAGGCCCAGCTCAAGCTGACCGTCGGCCGCCGGGGGCTCCAACTCGCGGCCCAGATAGGCGATCGAGAGCGCGTCGAGCGCGAACGTCCGCCGCCCGGGAGTGACCAGATAGGCGGCCAGGGCCGTGTCCATCGCCACGCCCTCGACGCTCCAGCCGTGCTCCGCGAAGACGCGGATGGCGCTCTTCGCGTCGTGCACCGTCTTGGGGCTGCCGGCGTCCGCGAGCCAGCCCGCGAACGCCTGCTCGTCCGCGGCGTCCAGCCGGGCCGGGTCGAACCACGCGGCCGGCCCCTCCGCGGTGGCCAGCGCGATCTCGGAGACACTGCCGGCGCCGAGCTTCCAGGTGCCGACGGTGGCCACGCCGAGCGGCACGGAGCCGTGCTCGGCCAGCCACGGCGCCAGCTCGCCCGTCTGCAGCACCCGGCCGTCGACCTGCACCCCCGGCTCGGGCTCGGTCTCCGCCTCGGCGGCGCCCGGGTCGGCGTTGAACAGCCGCTCGCGGAAGTTGGGGTTGCGGAACTCCAGGGCGTCCATGACGACCTGGAGCGACGTCCGGTCGTACGGCTTGCGCTCCAGATCCTCGGGCCGGGCGGGCAGCTCGACGTTGCGGTCGAGCTCGGTGAGCCGGCGGTTGAGCTGCACCGCGTCGAGATGGTCGCGCAGGTTCTGCCCGGCCTTGCCCTTGACCTCATCGGCACGCTCGGCCAGCTCCGCGAGCGAGCCGAACTGCCTGATCCACTTGGCCGCCGTCTTCTCGCCGACGCCCGGGATGCCCGGCAGGTTGTCGGAGGGGTCGCCGCGCAGGGCGGCGTAGTCCGGATACTGCGCGGGCGTCAGGCCGTAGCGCTCCTCGACCTTCTCCGGGGTGAAGCGGGTCAGCTCGGAGACGCCCTTGGTGGGATACAGCACGGTCACGTGGTCGGAGACGAGCTGGAAGGAATCCCGGTCGCCGGTGACGATCAGCACCTCGAACCCGTCCTCCTCGGCCTGCGTGGCCAGCGTGGCGATGACGTCGTCCGCCTCGAATCCCTCGACGGCGAAGCGCGGCACGTTCATCGCGTCCAGCAGCTCGCCGATCAGCTCGACCTGGCCCCGGAAGTCGTCGGGCGTCGAGGTCCGGTTGGCCTTGTACTCCGCGAACTCCGCGGAGCGCCAGGTCTTCCGCGAGACGTCGAAGGCGACCGCCAGATGCGTCGGCTGCTCGTCACGCAACGTGTTCGACAGCATCGACGTGAAGCCGTAGATCGCATTGGTGACCTGCCCGCTGAGGGTGGAGAAGTTCTCCGCGGGCAGCGCGAAGAATGCCCGGTATGCCAGAGAATGTCCGTCCAGCAGCATCAGGCGGGGGCGATGGGTCTTCGATGCGTTCTCAGCCACGGCTCCGATCCTGCCATGCCTCAGTGACAACGGAGCCCGCGACGGTGTGGCATGGCAGGATCGGTCCCGTAGGCCCCACCGGAGAAAGGGTGACCGTCATGGCCGGAAAACCGCCCGTCGGCGACCCCGTCCAGGACTCCCCGGAGGTCACCCCTCCCCGGCAGTCCGCCGTCGGCGCCGCCGCCATCGCGCAGTCCCTGCGCGCCGGACAGGAGCAGATGGGCGTACGGCGTACGGCCCGTACCCTGCTGCGCGTCAACCAGCGCAACGGCTTCGACTGCCCCGGCTGCGCCTGGCCCGACCCGGACCGGCCGCACACCTTCGAGTTCTGCGAGAACGGCGCCAAGGCGGTCGCCGAGGAGGCGACGCTGCGCCGCGTCACCCCCGCCTTCTTCGCCGAGCACCCCGTCGCCGACCTCGCGGGCCGCAGCGGCTACTGGCTGGGCCAGCAGGGCAGGCTCACCCATCCCGTGTACCTGGCGGAGGGCGCCGAGAAGTACGAGCAGGTCTCCTGGGAGCGGGCGTTCGCCCTCGTCGCCGAGGAACTGACCGCCCTCGACTCGCCCGACGAGGCGGTCTTCTACACCTCCGGGCGCACCGGCAACGAGGCCGCGTTCCTCTACCAGCTCTTCGCCCGCGAGTTCGGCACCAACAACCTGCCGGACTGCTCGAACCTGTGCCACGAGTCGTCCGGCTCCGCGCTCACCGAGACCCTCGGCGTCGGCAAGGGCAGCGTCCTGCTCGACGACCTCCACCGGGCCGACCTGATCATCGTCGCCGGCCAGAACCCGGGCACCAACCACCCGCGCATGCTCACCGCGCTGGAACGAGCCAAGGACAACGGCGCCCGCATCATCACGGTCAACCCGCTGCCCGAGCCCGGCATGGTCCGGTTCAAAAACCCCCAGACCGTACGCGGTCTCGTGCGCGGCGGCACCGCGCTGACCGACCTGTTCCTCCAGGTCCGCACCGGCGGCGACCAGGCGCTCTTCCGCGCCCTGGCCCGGCGCGTCCTCGCCGCGCACGACTCCGGCGCGAAGGCCGTCGACGAGGAGTTCGTCGCCGAGTACACCCACGGCTACGAGGAGTACGCCGCCGCCGCCCGCGGCTACGCCGACGCCGACGCCGAGCGCGCCACCGGCCTGACCGCCGCCGACATCGACCGCGCCGCCGACATGGTGCTCGCCGCCGACAAGATCGTCGTCTGCTGGGCGATGGGCCTCACCCAGCACAAGCACGCCGTGCCCACCATCAAGGAGATCGTCAACTTCCTCCTCCTCGGCGGGCACATCGGCCGCCCCGGCGCCGGCGTCTGCCCCGTGCGCGGCCACAGCAACGTCCAGGGCGATCGCACCATGGGCATCTTCGAGCGGCCCGCTCCCGCCTTCCTGGACGCGCTGGAGCAGGAGTTCGGCTTCACGCCGCCCCGCCACCACGGCTACGACGTGGTACGCGCCATCCGCGCGCTGCGCGACGGCGACGCCAAGGTCTTCTTCGCGGTCGGCGGCAACTTCGTCTCCGCCTCGCCCGACACCGAGGTCACCGAGGCCGCGATGCGCCGCGCCCGGCTGACGGTGCACGTGTCGACCAAGCTCAACCGCAGCCACGTCGTCACCGGCGCCCGCGCGCTCATCCTGCCCACCCTGGGCCGCACGGAGCGCGACCGGCAGCCCGGTCCCGACGGCCGCGGCCACGACCAGTTCGTGACCGTCGAGGACTCCATGGGCGTCGTGCACGCCTCCCGCGGACGGCTCGCGCCCGCGAGCGACGCGCTGCTGTCGGAGGTCGCGATCGTCTGCCGGCTCGCCCGCGCGGTGCTGGGGGAGGACAGCGCCACGCCCTGGGAGGAGTTCAGCAACGACTACGCGCGCATCCGCGACCGCATCGCGCGCGTGGTACCCGGCTTCGAGGACTTCGACGCCCGCGTCCGCCGCCCCGGCGGCTTCACCCTCCCGCACGCCCCGCGTGACGAGCGCCGCTTCCCCACGAGCACCGGCAAGGCCAACTTCACCGCGGAACCGGTGACGTACCCCCAGGTCCCCGAGGGGCGGCTGCTGCTGCAGACGCTGCGCAGCCACGACCAGTACAACACCACGATCTACGGCCTGGACGACCGCTACCGCGGCGTGCGCGGCGGCCGGCGCGTCGTCCTCGTCCACCCCGACGACGCCGCGGACCTCGGCCTGGCCGACGGCGCGTACGCGGACATCGTCGGCGAGTGGCACGACGGCGTCGAGCGGCGCGCGGACGGCTTCCGCGTCGTGCACTACCCGACGGTCCGGGGCTGCGCGGCCGCCTACTACCCGGAGACCAACGTGCTGGTGCCGCTGGACTCCACCGCGGACACCAGCAACACCCCCACGAGCAAGTCCCTGGTGATCAGGCTGGAACCGGCCGCGTCTACGGTGGAGCCCGACACGACGGCGTAAAGGACGGAGCCGGGCGCCCATGGGCGAGCACACCACGACGAAGTTCCCGCAGGAGATCCTCGACGACTTCTCCGGCGTCGGCGTCGACCTGGAGAAGCTGTTCTCCGCCGGCGCCCTCGGGCGGCGCATGGGTCTGACGGTGCTGGAGGCGGCGCCCGACCGGGTCGTGGGCACGCTGCCGGTGGAGGGCAACACCCAGCCGTACGGGCTGCTGCACGGCGGCGCCTCCGCGGTGCTCGCCGAGACCCTGGGCTCGGTCGGGGCGATGCTGCACGGCGGCCCGGCGAAGGTCGCCGTCGGCGTCGACCTCAACTGCACCCACCACCGGGGCCTGCGCTCCGGCGTGGTCACCGGCGTGGCCACGCCGCTGCACCGCGGCCGGTCCACCGCGACGTACGAGGTCGTCGTCAGCGACGAGGAGGGCCGCCGGGTGTGCACCGCACGGCTCACCTGCCTGCTGCGCGACGCCTGACCCGCGGCGGACCGGCACACGGCGGCGACGGCCGCCCGGTTCGGTCAGCCGCGCGGCGCCCGCCGGCCGTCCCTGACGACGAACCTCTTCACGATCTTGCGGTGCCCGCGGGCGTGCGTCCGCCCGGGCTTCTTGCAGTGCCCCCGGGGCGTCTCCCGCACGTGCACCCGCCTGCCGGCCTCGCCCGACCAGCCGGCGGACCCGTGGGCGACGTGCTTGGTCTGCCCGCACGGCCGGTGCGGCGCGGGGTGCGACCCGGCGGCGCTCGCGGCCCCCGCGGTGCCCAGCAGGACCGACAGCGCCGCGGCCGCGGTGACCGCGGCGCGCTTCATCGTGATGCTCATACCGAGATATCCCTTCCGTGCCGGTCCGTCCGGCACCGGGCACCACGATCGACCGCGCACCCCGCCGACCCGGGCTCCCGCCGTCCGCCCGCGTGTCCCGCCGCGGACACCCGCCGCGGAAGCGGGGATGAGAAGCCCATGAGAATCGCTCACCCGATACGCTCAGACCGGCCGCCTCCGGGGCCGTCCCCTCTCATCCCGCTCTCATGATCCTCAGCACCCCCTCACCCTCGGCGGCGCCGACGTCCCGTGCGGAATTCACCCGTCCGGGCGGTGAGAGGCAGTGCCTGCGGCGGGATTCCGCAGGTCCCCGCGGGTCCCCGGGGGGCGCTGTGACCAGCGCCACCCCGCATCAATGAAACTAGCCATGACCTGCACGTTTAGCCAACATGGCCTACGGGTACGTTGCCCGTCTCACAAACGCCTTCTAGCCTCGGGGCGCATGAACCTCCTCCGGAAGCTGAATCACAAGCTCGGTGCAACCACGGGTTTCGAGATCCGTAAGGCCGGGCTGCCGCAACCGCCTGCCCCGAAGTCAGCCAAGGCCAAGGAGCGGCCCGCGGAGCCGAAGCCGCCCGTGCAGGTCGCGTACCGCCCACCGGAGGATCCCGAAGTCGACCGGCTGCTCAGGCAGCCCGTGTTCATCATGTCGCCGGTACGCTCCGGCTCCACCCTGCTGCGCCTGCTCCTCAACGCGCACTCCCGGCTGCACTCCGCCCACGAACTCCACTTCCGCCGGCTGGAGGTCAACGCCGGCACCAAGCTCGCCGAGCGCGCCATGGCGGAGCTGGGCCTGGAGCGCGGTGACCTGGAGCACCTGATCTGGGACCGGGTGCTGCACCGTGAGCTGGTCCGCTCCGGCAAGGACTTCCTGGTGGAGAAGACGCCCAGCAACACCTTCGCGTACAAGCGCATCGCCGCCTGCTGGCCCGACGCCCGGTTCATCTTCCTGCTCCGCCACCCCGCCTCCATCGCCCGCTCCTGGTACGAGGCCGACCCGGAGAAGCGCACCGAGGAGGAGGCCGCCCTCGACGCGCTGCGCTACATGCGCGCCACGGAACGCGCCCGCCAGGCCCTGCCCGGGCACGTCGTGCGCTACGAGGAGCTGACCGACGACCCCGAGTCCGCCATGAAGGGCATCTGCTCCTACCTGGAGATCGACTTCGAGCCGGAAATGCTCGACTACGGCTCCCGGACCCAGACGAGCTACAAGAAGGGTCTCGGCGACTGGAAGGACAAGATCCGCAGCGGCCAGGTGCAGGCCGGCCGCGCACTGCCCGCCGAGGAGGAGATCCCCGAGCCGCTGCGCGAGGTCAGCGCCGCCTGGGGCTACGTCGAAGGCAGGAGCGGGGACGCCCTGGCCGCCGCCCGCGAGCCGCACGCCGAGATCGCCGAGGTCTGGCCCCGCGACGGCGCCGTGCGCCTCACCGGCAGCCTTCACGGCGTCACCGACGGCAGCCGCGGCCCCTGGACGATGCTTCTCGTCCGGCGCGACCACGAGGACCAGCAGCTTCGCTACCCGGCGGAGCTCGAGGACGGCAGGTTCGACGTCACGGTGCCCGTGGCCGACCTGACCCCCGCGGGGCTGACCCCCCCGGCCCAGTGGGACATCCACCTGACCACGGGCGAGGGCGACGCGGAGGTCCGGCTGCGCGCCGGCCGCCACCTCGACGGGATCCCCGGCAAGAAGAACATCATGGTCTTCCCCGGCCAGACCGCCGAGATCGACGGCGCCGGCGTCGAGGTCAAGCCGTACTACACCATCAAGGACAACCTCTCCGTCGAGGTACTGCCGGCCTCATGAAGATCCGTTATCTGCTGATGCACGCCTTCGGCACGGGCGGGACCATCCGCACCGTGTTCAACCAGGCCGGTTCCATGGCCGCCGCGGGCCACGACGTCGAGATCGCCAGCATGCAGCGCACCCGCGACGAGCCCCACTTCCCCCTCCACCCCAAGGTCACCATCACCACCCTGGTCGACCAGCGGCCCGGCGCCCGCGAGGCCGAGCTGGCCGCGGCCGGACCCCGGGCGGCGGAGAAGCGCATCGAGCGGGAAGGACAGCCGCCCCGGTACATCCCGCCGGGCGAGTTCGCCTACGAGCGCTACAACCGGTACGTCGAGGACACCGTCATCGGCTGGCTGGAGCGCCAGCGCGACGCGGTGATCGTCCCGACCCGCCCCGGGCTGAACTTCCTCACCGCCCGGTTCACGCCGCGCTCCTGCAAGAAGATCGCCCAGGAGCACATGAACCTGGGTACGCACCCGGCGGACATCCGCGCCGCCATCCAGCAGGAGTACCCCGGCTTCGACGCCGTCGCCGTCCTGACCCACGGAGACCGGGAGGACTACCAGGAGCTGCTGCCCGACACCCGCGTCGTCCGCATTCCCAACGCCGTCCACACCGGTGAGAAGAAGCTCACCACCTACGCCAACCGCATCGCCGTGGCCGCCGGCAGGCTCTTCCCGCAGAAGGGCTTCGACATGCTGATCCCCGCGTGGGCGCAGCTCGTGGAGAAGCACCCGGACTGGCAACTGCGGATCTTCGGCACCGGTGAGAAGAAGGCCGAGCTGCGCCACCTCATCAACGAAAACCACCTGTACAACCACGTCTTTCTGATGGGGCACACGCACAAACTGGACGATGAACTTGCGAGAGCATCCTTTTATGTGCTCAGCTCGCGGTTCGAGGGTCTGCCCATGGTGATGATCGAATCGATGACCCACGGTCTGCCCGTGGTCAGCTTCGACTGTCCGACGGGTCCCGCCGACGTGCTCACCCACGGGAAGGACGGCCTGCTGGTGCCCCGCAAGGACGTGGACGGGCTGGCAGAGGCCATGGGACAGCTCATGGACGACGAGGGCCTGCGGGCCGACATGGGAGCGGCGGCACTGCAGACGTCGCGCTCCTACACTCCCGAAGCGGTCCATCCGCAGTGGGAGACACTGTTCGAGGAGATTCACGGGAGTGGGAGTGCCTGACAACGCACCCGGCACCGACGGCGTACACGCGCGCGGCGCCACGATCTGGCTCACCGGCCTGCCCAGCGCGGGCAAGACGACGCTGGCGCGCACCTTCGGTGAGCGGCTCCGGGAGGCCGGCCACCGGGTGGAGGTGCTGGACGGCGACGAGATCCGGGAATTCCTCACCGCCGGCCTCGGTTTCTCCCGCGAGGACCGCGACACGAACGTGCAGCGCATCGGCTTCGTCGCCGAACTGCTCGCGTCGCACGGCGTGAAGGTCCTGGTGCCGGTGATCGCCCCGTACGCGGACAGCCGTGAGGCGGTGCGCAAGCGTCACCAGACGGCAGGAACGACGTATGTGGAGGTGCACGTGGCGACGCCCGTCGACGTCTGTGCCGAGCGGGACGTGAAGGGCCTCTACGCCGCGCAGGCGGCCGGCGAGATCTCCGGACTCACCGGTGTGGACGACCCCTACGAGCCGCCCGCGGCCCCCGATCTGCGCATCCCCACCCACGAACAGAGTGTCGAAGAATCCGCGGCGATGCTTCACGCCGCACTGGTGGAACGAGGTCTCGCATGAGCCGGTTCGAAGAGGCCGCCGCCCAGGACTTCCAGTTGCCGCACCTGGACGTGCTGGAGTCGGAGGCGGTGCACATCTTCCGCGAGGTCGCGGGGGAGTTCGAACGTCCGGTGATTCTCTTCTCCGGCGGCAAGGACTCCATCGTGATGCTCCACCTGGCGCTGAAGGCGTTCGCGCCGGCGCCGCCGCCGTTCGCGCTGCTGCACGTCGACACGGGGCACAACTTCCCCGAGGTGCTGGAGTACCGGGACCGCGTCGCCGCGCAGCACAACCTGCGGCTGCACGTCGCCTCCGTCCAGGACTTCATCGACCGCGGCGAGCTGAAGGAGCGCGCCGACGGCACCCGCAACCCGCTGCAGACCGTGCCGCTGCTGCGCGCCATCGAGGAGGGCCGCTACGACGCGGTCTTCGGCGGCGGCCGCCGCGACGAGGAGAAGGCCCGCGCCAAGGAGCGCATCTTCTCCCTGCGCGACGAGTTCGGCGGCTGGGACCCGCGCCGTCAGCGCCCCGAGCTGTGGCAGCTCTACAACGGCAAGCACGCCGTCGGCGAGCACGTCCGGGTCTTCCCGCTGTCCAACTTCACCGAGCTGGACGTCTGGCAGTACATCGCCCGCGAGAAGATCGTGCTCCCGGAGATCTACTACGCGCACCGCCGCGAGGTCTTCCTCCGCAGCGGCATGTGGCTCGCCCCCGGCGACTGGGGCGGCGCCAAGAAGGGTGAGCGCATCGAGACCCGCATGGTGCGCTACCGCACCGTCGGCGACATGTCCTGCACCGGCGCCGTCGACTCCGACGCCGACACCATCGAGAAGGTCATCGCCGAGATCGCCGCCACCCGGCTCACCGAGCGCGGCGCCACCCGGGCCGACGACAAGCTCTCCGAGGCCGCCATGGAAGACCGCAAGCGCGAAGGTTACTTCTGACATGACCGTGAACCCACCCACCGCCACGGAGCCGGCCGCGCTCACCGAGGTCTCCCTGCTGCGCTTCGCCACCGCGGGCAGCGTCGACGACGGCAAGTCGACCCTCGTCGGCCGGCTGCTGCACGACTCCAAGTCGGTACTCGCCGACCAACTGGAGGCCGTCGAGCGCGCCTCCGCCAGCCGCGGGCAGGAAGCCCCCGACCTGGCGCTGCTGACCGACGGGCTGCGCGCCGAGCGCGAGCAGGGCATCACCATCGACGTGGCGTACCGCTACTTCGCCACCCCCCGGCGCCGCTTCATCCTCGCCGACACCCCCGGCCACGTGCAGTACACCCGCAACATGGTCACCGGCGCCTCCACCGCCGAGCTGGCGGTCATCCTCGTCGACGCCCGGCACGGCGTCGTCGAGCAGACCCGCCGGCACGCCGCGGTCGCCGCGCTGCTGCGCGTGCCGCACGTGGTCCTGGCGGTCAACAAGATGGACCTCGTCGGCTACGCCGAGGACGTCTTCGCCACGATCGCCGCCGAGTTCACCGAGTACGCCAAGGCCCTCGGTGTGCCCGCGGTGACCAGCATCCCCATCTCGGCGCTGGAGGGCGACAACGTCGTCACCCCCTCCGCCGTCATGGACTGGTACGCCGGGCCCACGGTGCTGGAGCACCTGGAGACCGTCCAGATCGACCACGACCCGCGCGGGCGCGTGACCCGCTTCCCCGTGCAGTACGTGATCCGCCCGCAGACCCCGGAGCACCGCGACTACCGCGGCTACGCCGGGAAGATCGCCTCCGGCATCTTCCACGTCGGCCAGCCCGTCACCGTGCTCCCCTCGGGCCGCACCTCCAGCATCGAGGCCATCGACGTGCTGGGCGAGAGCGTCGACGCCGCCTGGGCGCCGCAGTCGGTCACCCTCCGGCTCGCCGACGACATCGACATCTCCCGCGGCGACATGATCGCCCCCAGCGAGCAGGCCCCCGGCGCCACGCAGGACATCCAGGCCACCGTCTGCCATCTGCACGACACCGCCCTCACCCCCGGCGCGAGGGTGCTGCTGAAGCACACCACCCGCACCGTCAAGGCGATCGTCAAGCAGATCCCCGACCGGCTGACCCTCGACGACCTCTCCCACCACCCCGCCCCGGGGTCCCTGGAGGTCAACGACATCGGCCGCGTCGTGCTGCGCACCTCCGAGCCGCTGCCGGTGGACGACTACGGCGACTGCCGGCGCACGGGCTCGTTCCTGCTGATCGATCCCGCGGACGGCTCCACCCTCGCCGCGGGCATGGCGGGCGCGGCGTTCGCGGGCGCGGACAGCCGGAAGCGGGCCGAGCTGGACGACGCCGACTGGGACTTCTGACGGCACCCCGCCCGGCCACGGGCGGCGTACGCAGGCGGCGGCGGGAACGGGGCCCACGGCCCCCGCCGCCGTCGCGTACGTTCGGTAGTCGAACGCGGGTGCGTCCGGCCTCCTGCGCCGCGGCGCGTACGCCCTTACTCTGTCCGCCATGAGCCCGCCCACCCGGCCCGAGCCGGACCCCGAGCCGGACCCCGGCCCGCCCGCGGAGGTGATCGGCGGCGGCTCCGCCGGGCCGCGCCTGAGCGAGCGCTGGACGGCGCTGCCGCCCCGCTCCCGCCGGGTCGCCGTCGCCGGCGCCGGACTCGCCGCGCTGGCCGTTCTCGGCGCATACGCCCTGGCCACACGGCCGGAGCCGGAGCCGGCAGCGCTCGCGCCCTACCCGCTCCAGTCGACGGACTTCTCCTTTCTCGGAATACACACCCCCAAAGCGGGCGAAACCTTTTTTGACGCGCAGCTCATGGCCACCTCCGACAGTGGCGCCTCACTGGAGAAGATCACCCAGGGATACAGCGGGCTGAAGCTGTCCGTCCGGCCCGCGCTGCCGCTGGAACTCCCCGAGGGCCGGCCCACCCGGGTCACCGTCCGGTTCGAAGTCGTCCGGTGCGCCGGCCTCCCGCTCGACGCGAGCCTGCCCTCCCTGCGCGTAACGCTGCGTAACACGCGCGCAATACAGGACTACAGCTCCATCCTCGGCGGCACCTACGCCGCCGAACTGTCCAGGGCGCTGCGTACGATATGCGAACCCGCCGAGCGGGCCGCGCCCGGCGCATAGGACATCAGCAGCGGCTTCGCGCCCGTTCGGGCGTCCGGACTCCGTGAATCCGGCACAGACCGCGCCCGCCGGCGCGGAAGGCCGCTGTAAGGGTCATAACAAGAGAGTCACAGCATGGCCTGCCCCTCTGCCCCCCCGCCCCGGGGCGGCTTAGAGTCACGCCCAGTCACCGCGCAGCAGGTCACCTTCCGACGCCTGCCGCGTGCACCGGCCCACTCTGCGCAGTCGAGGCCGCGCCAGGGGAAAGGACTGATCGTGCGTCACCGCTCCTTGCTCATATTCACCACTGCGGTCACCGCAGGGGCACTCACTCTGTCTGCTTGCGGTTCCCGCGACGACGACAGTGAAGGCGGAGGCGGTGGCGACGGAACGACCGTCGTTATCGGCCTCGACGCCCCGCTGACGGGTGACCTCTCGGCCCTGGGTATCGGCATCCAGAACTCCGCCGAGCTCGCCGTGAAGACGGCCAACGACAACGAGGAGGTCAAGGGCGTCACGTTCGAGCTCGAGCCCCTCGACGACGTGGCGCAGGCCCAGCAGGGCCAGCAGAACGCCACCAAGCTCGTCGGCAACGAGGACGTCATGGGCGTCGTCGGCCCGCTGAACTCCGATGTCGGCCAGTCCATGCAGAAGGTCTTCGCCGACGCCGACATGGTCCAGGTCTCGCCCGCCAACACCAACCCCTCCCTGACCCAGGGCGAGAACTGGCAGTCCGGCGAGAAGTCGCGTCCGTTCGACACCTACTTCCGCGTGTCCACCACCGACGCCATCCAGGGCCCGTACGCGGCGCAGTACCTCTACAACGAGGAGAAGCTGAAGAAGGTCTTCGTCATCGACGACAAGAAGACCTACGGCGCCGGCCTCGCCGGCACCTTCGCCCAGGAGTTCGAGAAGCTCGGCGGCAAGGTCGTCGGAACCGACCACGTCAACCCCGACGACAAGGACTTCGCGGCCATCGCCACGAAGGTCAAGAACTCCGGCGCCGACTTCGTCTACTACGGCGGCGAGTACCCGGCCGGCGCCCCGCTCGCCGCCCAGGTCAAGAAGGCCGGGGCCAAGATCCCGACCGTCGGCGGCGACGCCCTGTTCAGCGCCGAGTACGTGGCCCTGGCCAAGGAGAACGCCGAGGGCGACATGGCCAGCTCCGTCGGCGCCCCGCTCAACGAGCTGGACACCGCCCAGGAGTTCATCAAGAACTACGAGGCCGCCGGCTACGAGGACTCCTACGAGGCCTACGGCGGGTACTCCTACGACTCCACCTGGGCGATCATCCAGGCCGTGAAGGCCGTCGTCGAGGAGAACGACGGCGAGCTGCCCGGTGACACCGACGAGGCGCGCTCCGCCATCGCGGAGGCCATGGCAGACATCTCCTTCGAGGGAGTGACCGGCACGGTCGCCTTCGACGAGTTCGGCGACACGACCAACAAGCAGCTTTCGCTGTACCAGGTCAAGGACGGCGAGCACGTGCCGCTGACCAGCGGCGAGTTCGAAGGCTGACCGGGGCGACCACCACCGCCCTTTGATCACACAGACCGCAAGCGGCGCGGGGGGCGCACACAGCGCCCCCCGCGCGGCCATATCTGACACCCACTCGGAGGCCCAGCGGTGAACGATCTGCCGCAGCAACTTGCCAACGGCCTGCTACTCGGCGCCTTGTACGGGCTCATAGCCATCGGCTACACGATGGTGTACGGCATCGTCCAGCTCATCAACTTCGCCCACGGCGAGATATTCATGATCGGCGGCTTCGGCGCCCTGACGATGTGGTTGTGGATGCCCGACGGCACCAGCCTTCTCGTCGCCCTGCCGCTGATGATCCTCATGGCCGTCATCTGCTCCGTACTCGTCGGCGTCGGCGCCGAACGCTTCGCCTATCGGCCCTTGCGCGGCGCACCCCGCCTCGCCCCCCTCATCACCGCGATCGGCCTGTCCATCGCCCTTCAGCAGGCCATCTGGGCCTGGTACCCCGACGCCACGAAATCGCGGCCCTTCCCCGAGTTCTCCGGCCCCCGCATCGACTTCGGCGCGTTCACCATCGAACGCGGTGAGCTGTACCTGCTCATCGCCGCCCCCGTATGCATGATCGCCCTCGGCGTCTTCGTCTCCAAGACCCGCACCGGCCGCGCCATGCAGGCCACCTCGCAGGACCCGGACACGGCCAAGCTCATGGGCATCAACACCGACCGCATCATCGTCATGGCCTTCGCCATCGGCGCCGCCTTCGCGGCCATCGCGGCCATCGCCCACGGCCTGCGCTACGGCGAGGTCAACTTCAAGATGGGCTTCATCGCCGGCCTCAAGGCGTTCACCGCCGCCGTCCTCGGCGGCATCGGCAACATCTACGGCGCCATGATCGGCGGCGTGGTCCTCGGCCTCGCCGAGGCCATGGCCACCGCCTACATCGCCGACATCCCCGGCATGGAACAGCTCGGCGGCGGTGCCTGGAAGGACGTCTGGGCGTTCGTCCTGCTCATTCTCGTACTGCTCTTGCGGCCCCAGGGCCTGCTGGGCGAACGCGTCGCGGATCGGGCGTGATAGCGATGACCACCCTGGACAAGACCACCGCCCCCGCGGCCGGCGTACTGCCCCTGCCGCCGGGCCCCGCCCGGCTGCTCGCCTACGCCGGCGCCCTCGGCACCTTCGCCTCCACCTTCCTCTCCTGGACCTACACGGAGGAATTCCCGGGCAACCTCACCGTCTACGGCTACCCCGGCGGCCTGCAGCTCCTGACGCTCACCGGCGCCCTGCTCACCCTGCTGTTCCTGCTCTCCGGAAGCGGCCTGCGCGGACTGCGCTGGCTCACCCCCGGCGGACCCAACAGCGCGGTACGGCTCCTCGCGCTCGGCACCCTCGGCGTCACCGGCTACTCCATCGGCGCCATCATCAAGAACCTCGGCGGCCTCATCAACGTCGACCCCGGCGGCTACATCGCCGTGGCCATGGCCCTGATCGCCGCCATCGGCGCCCTCGGACTGCCGTCGGACGTCCCCGTGGACACCGAAAACCCGCCGTCCGGCCCCTGGGCACACCTGGTGCACTCCCTGAAGGCGCCCGTCCCGCCGCGGCTGCGGCAACTGCCCGGCTGGGTGGAGATCGTCATCATCTCCGCCTCCTTCGCCCTCGGCCTGTACGTCTTCACCTTCGGGATCGACACCGACTACGCCGAACTCTTCATCGGCTACATGGTGCTCGTGTCCTTCGCGTTCCCCGCCGTGGGCCGCGCAGGACTCACCCGGCAACTGGGCCAGCTCACCGCCAAGCACCGCAACGTGACCGTGACCGCCGCCTTCGTCGCCGCGTTCGCCTTCCCGTTCACCCAGAGCAACGACGCCTACGCCAGCATCGGCACCAACATCCTCATCTTCGCCACCGTCGCGCTCGGCCTCAACGTCGTCGTCGGCCTCGCGGGCCTGCTGGACCTCGGCTACGTCGCCTTCCTCGGCGTCGGCGCCTACACCGCCGCCCTGGTCTCCGGCGCACCCACCTCCAGCATCGGGGTCACCTTCCCGTTCTGGGCCGCCGTGCTCACCGGAGCCGCCGCATCACTCGTCTTCGGCGTGGTCATCGGCGCCCCGACACTGCGGCTGCGCGGCGACTACCTCGCCATCGTCACCCTCGGCTTCGGCGAGATCTTCCGCATCGGCGTGCAGAACCTCGACGGCGACTCGGGCCCCGACGTCACCAACGGGCCCAACGGCATCCCGAACATCCCCGAGCTGGAGATCCTCGGCTTCAACCTCGGCGAGGAACACACCATCCTCGGCACCGAACTCGGCCGGTTCTCCAACTACTTCCTGCTGATGCTGCTGTTCACCGTCGTGATCGTCACGATCTTCCGGCGCGCGGACCAGTCACGCATCGGCCGCGCCTGGGTCGCCATCCGCGAGGACGAGACCGCAGCCCGCGCCATGGGCATCAACGCCTTCCGGCTCAAGCTCCTCGCCTTCGCGCTCGGCGCCACCCTGGCCGGTATGGCGGGCACCGTACAGGCGCACGTGACCTACACCGTCACGCCCACGCAGTACAAGTTCGTCGAAGCCGTGCCGCCGAACTCCGCGTTCCTCCTGGCGGCCGTCATCCTCGGCGGCATGGGCACCGTCAGCGGCCCGCTCATCGGCGCGTCGCTGCTCTACCTGATCCCCGCCAAGCTGCAGTTCGTGCAGGAATACCAACTGCTGCTCTTCGGCGTGGCGCTCGTCCTGCTCATGCGCTTCCGCCCGGAGGGCCTCATCGCCGACCGCCGGAAGCAACTGGAGTTCCACGACACCGGGCAGCTCGACGTGCCCAAGGAAGATACCGGCCTGACAAAGAAGGTGGGGGTGTGACCCCGATGGCCAGCGACACCATCCCCGCCCAGGGACCGGCGGTCGGCGGAACAGTCCTGGACGCCCGCGGCGTCACCATGCGCTTCGGCGGGCTCACCGCCGTACGCAACGTCGACCTCACCGTCGGCCAGGGCGAGATCGTCGGCCTCATCGGCCCCAACGGTGCCGGCAAGACCACCTTCTTCAACTGCATGACGGGGCTCTACATCCCCACCGAGGGCACGGTCCGGTACAAAGGCACGGTCCTGCCGCACCGCTCCCACCGCGTCACCGAGGCGGGCATCGCCCGAACCTTCCAGAACATCCGTCTCTTCGCCAACATGACGGTCCTGGAAAACGTCCTCGTCGGCCGCCACACCCGCACCCACGAAGGGCTGTGGTCCGCGCTGCTGCGCGCCCCCGGCTTCAAGCGGGCGGAACGCGAGTCCGAGGCGCGTGCCATGGAACTCCTGGAGTTCACCGGGCTGGCCGCCAAACGCGACCACCTCGCCCGCAACCTCCCCTACGGCGAACAGCGCAAGCTGGAAATCGCCCGGGCACTGGCGAGCGAACCCGGACTGCTGCTCCTCGACGAGCCCACCGCGGGCATGAACCCGCAGGAGACCCGCGCCACCCGCGAACTGGTCTTCGCCATCCGCGAACAGGGCACCTCGGTACTCGTCATCGAGCACGACATGCGGTTCATCTTCGGGCTCTGCGACCGCGTCGCCGTCCTCGTCCAGGGCGAAAAGCTGGTCGAAGGCACCCCCGACGTCGTCCAGAGCGACGAACGCGTCGTCGCCGCATACCTCGGCACCCCCTTCGAAGGCGCCCCCGAGGACGACGACGCCGCCGAGGTCGCCGCCGCCGAGGACGCGCTCAGGAAGAACACCGGGAGCGGCAGCACCCCCGAGAAGAGCAAGGAGGGCGACGCGTGACCCCGCTACTGCAGGTCGAGGACCTGAAAGTCGCCTACGGCAAGATCGAGGCCGTCAAAGGCATCTCGTTCAGCGTCCGGAGCGGCGAGGTCGTCACCCTGATCGGCACCAACGGCGCCGGCAAGACGACGACCCTGCGCACCCTGTCCGGACTGCTGAAGCCCGCGGGCGGCAAGATCTTCTTCGACGGCACGCCGCTCAACGGCGTCGGCGCCCACAAGATCGTCGCCATGGGCCTCGCCCACTCCCCGGAAGGCCGCCGGCTCTTCCCCCGCCTCACCATCACCGAGAACCTCCAACTCGGTGCCTTCCTCCGGAAGGACGCGGCGGGCATCGAGCAGGACATCAGGATGTGCTACGAGCTGTTCCCCATCCTCGGTGAACGGCGTAAGCAGGCCGCGGGCACCCTCTCCGGCGGCGAGCAGCAGATGCTGGCCATGGGCAGGGCCCTGATGTCCCGGCCCAAACTGCTCATGCTCGACGAACCCTCCATGGGCCTCTCGCCGATCATGATGCAGAAGATCATGGAAACGATCCGGGAGCTGAAGGCCCAGGGCACCACCATCCTGCTCGTCGAGCAGAACGCCCAGGCCGCGCTCTCCATCGCCGACCACGGCCACGTGATGGAGGTCGGCAAGGTCGTCCTGTCGGGCACCGGAGAGGAACTGCTGCACGACGAGTCCGTCCGCAAGGCATACCTCGGCGAGGACTGAGAACCGAACCGCACACACGAAAGCGGCCCGCGCCCCGGGGAGGGGGGCACGGGCCGCTTCCGTCTCCGGAGACTACCCCTGCTTCTTCTTGGCCTTCTTCTCCGCGTCGTCCTCGATCACGGCCTCGGCCACCTGCTGCATCGACAGCCGGCGGTCCATCGACGTCTTCTGGATCCACCGGAACGCCGCGGGCTCCGACAGCCCGTACTCGGTCTGCAGGATGCTCTTCGCCCGGTCCACCAGCTTGCGCGTCTGCAGCCGCTGGGTGAGGTCGACGACCTCCTTCTCCAGGGTCTTCAGCTCCGTGTAGCGCGAGACGGCCATCTCGATGGCCGGGACCACGTCACCCTTGCTGAACGGCTTCACCAGATACGCCATGGCCCCCGCGTCCCGCGCCCGCTCGACCAGCTCGCGCTGGGAGAACGCGGTGAGCATCAGCACCGGCGCGATGGAGTCGGCGGCGATCTGCTCGGCGGCGGAGATCCCGTCGAGCACGGGCATCTTCACATCCAGGATCACCAGATCCGGCTGGTGCTCCCGCGCCAGCCGCACCGCGGTCTCCCCGTCCCCCGCCTCCCCGACGACGGTGTACCCCTCCTCCTCCAGCATCTCCTTCAGATCGAGCCGGATGAGAGCCTCGTCCTCGGCGATGACGACCCGGGTGGTCTGCGGCGGCACGTGTTCGTCGCCTCCGGCGCTGGCGGCGGTGATGTCCTCCGGGGTTTCGGGGGTCTCGGGGGCGCTCACGGTGCTCCTCGGGGTATTGCCTGGCTGCGGGTGGGGCACCCACGAGGGTACCGACCCCGCGAGAGGAGGCGGGTACACGGTAGGCTTGGGTCCGCACCGAGCGAGCCCGGTTGGTGGAACTGGTGAGACACGCGGCTCTCAAACAGCCGTGCCTTCGGGCATGTGGGTTCGAATCCCACACCGGGCACTTTTTCGCTCCAGCGGAACGCACCGTTCTCGTGAATTCCAGCGGTGAAGCGGTGTGATCGCGTCCAGTCGCGCACAGTTGTTCCATGTACACGCACGGCACAGATGCACGTGATCGGGCACTTGCCATGCTGCGCGGGGGTGTGCGGAACGCCGGCGTCGCCCGGGCCCTCGGTGTTCCCGCAGGGACGGTCGGCTACTGGCTCCACCGGGACCGGGCCGCACGCAGCGGCTTGCCCGGTGTCCCGGACCGGCCGTGCCCACGATGCGACGGCCGGTTGCTGGACGACGCGGCCTACGCCTATCTCCTCGGTCTCTACCCGGGTGATGGCCGGCCCTTCATCCGCGGGCTCATCCACTCCGACGGGTGCCGGATCACGAACTGGACCACCCGGCTCGTCGCCGGGGTGCGTGCGCGCTACGAGTACCGCGTTACTTCTTCAGCAACAAGTCCGACGACATCCGCAAGCTGTTCACCGACGCGCTCGACCGGGTGGGTGTCGAGTGGACGACCGCCGCTCGCGGGTGCGATCCGTTCAGCATCTCCGTCGCCAGGCGCGCGTCCGTCGCTCTCATGGACGCGAACGTGGGGCCGAAATACTGACGTCCCGCCCCCGGTTTCCGCGGATGTCCGGGGGCCGTCACCGTTCATCCACAGGCGGTAGAACGCGGCATCAACTTGACGTATGGTCGCGAGCATTGCTGTGCGGGGGACCCTGCAGACCTACGGAGGGGGACGGGTAGGCGATGGCTGCGCCGACGCGACGACGACTGCGCAAGGGTGCGATGACCGCGGCGGTGGCGGCCGCCGCGATGGCCGCGCTCACGGCCTCACAGGCGCCGGGGCTCTCGGCGGGGCCGGAGGCCCCCGGGAAGAGCGCCCCCGACCAGGCGCCGGGGGGCGGGGAGGACTCGATCACGGGTGGCTCTCCGTACTACACCGATCTGCCGCCGCTGGAGAGCGCCAACCCCTCCCCGGGTGACGAGGTGGAGGACGAGGCCGACGAGTCCGGTATCCCCGCGACGGTCCTCGACGCGTACAAGCAGGCCGAGAGCCGGCTCGCGCGCAGCAACCCCGGGTGCAACCTGGAGTGGGAGCTGCTGGCGGCCATCGGCCGGGTGGAGTCGGGGCATGCCCGCGGCGGTGACGTGGAAGCGGACGGGACGACCCGGAACCCCATCCTCGGCCCCGTGCTCAACGGCAACGGCTTCGCCACTATCACGGACACCGACGGCGGCGAGTACGACGGGGACGCCGACTACGACCGTGCCGTCGGCCCGATGCAGTTCATTCCCTCGACGTGGGCCACGTGGGGCAGTGACGGCAACGACGACGGTGAGCGCAATCCGGAGAACGTCTACGACGCGGCGCTGGCCGCCGGGCGGTATCTGTGCGCGGGCGGGCGTGACCTGTCCTCGCAGTCCGATCTGGAAGCCGCCATCCTGGGGTACAACCACTCGCAGTCGTATCTGCGTACGGTCCTGACCTGGTACGACTTCTACAAGGAGGGCGGCGCCGACCCGGTGCCCGACGGCACCGGCGCGGACCCGGGCGACCGGAGCGACGGCATCAACACGCCGACGCCTTCGCCGAGTCCCTCGGAGAGCGACAAGCCGGGGAGGGGCGACGACGACGGCAAGGGCGGGGACAACGGCGGCGACAACGGCGGGGACAACGGCGGGGACGGCGGCAACAGTCCCGGCCCCGGCCCGAGCCCCAGCGACCCGCCCGGCGGGGAGGACCCCGAGGAGCCGGCGCCGGCGATCTCGGATCTGCGGGTGGTGAGTCCGCAGTCGTCCACCGCGTACACCGGCGCCGACTTCGCCGAGCGCCCGAAGGTGCGGGGCGTGACCTCGCGCGGCGCCGGCGTTTCCGGCAAGACGGTCACGTTCACGATCAGCGGCCAGACGGGTGCGGTGTTCGCCGGTGGCGAGAAGACCGCGTCGGTCACCACCGACGCGTCCGGTTACGCGACGGCGCCGGTGGTCAACGCGGGGAAGCTGACCGGGGAGTTCACGATCCGCGCCACGACGGGCGGCGAGGTGAGTCCGGTGGACTTCGCCGCCGAGGTGAAGGCGTCGTACGGGCTGGTCCGCATCGGTGACGAGGCGCTGACGGCCGCGGCGGGCGGCGAGTTCGGCGCCGTCGAGGCCAAGGTGACGTACCGGGGCGGCCCCGCCGCGGAGGCACCGGTGACGGCGGCGATGGTCACGGAGGCCGGCGAGCCGAACGACAAGGGCCCGTACTTCGAGGACGCGGAGGGCAATCCGGTCCGCAAGCTGAACCTGACGACGGAGGGGGACGGCACGGTGAAGCTGCCGGCGATCCAGGCGGGCGACGAGACCGGGACGTTCCTCCTGCTGCTGACGACGAGCGAGGGCGTGACGCTGACGCTGGAGCTGACCGTCGAGTAGGACGTGGTGGTGCCCGGGCGGCCGGTCAGCGGCCGGCGCCCGGGGCGGCCCGTCAGCGGCCGGCGTTCGTGCGGCGCGTGGTGTGCCGGGTGGGCGTGGCGGCGGCCGGGTCCTCGGGCCAGGGGTGCTTCGGGTAACGGCCGCGTAGGTCGGCGCGGACCGCGGGGTAGCCCTGTCGCCAGAAGGATGCCAGGTCGGCGGTGACGGCGGCGGGGCGGCCGGCGGGTGACAGCAGGTGCACCAGGAGCGCTACGCGGCCGTCGGCGATCCGCGGTGTGCGGTCGAGGCCGAAGAGCTCCTGGAGCTTGACGGCGAGTACGGGCTGCTGCGGGTCGTCGTAGGCGACGCGGATGCGGGAGCCGCTGGGTACTTCGATGCGTTCCGGGGCGAGTTCGTCGAGCCGGGCGGCTTCGCCGCGGGCCCAGGGGAGGAGCCCCTGGAGGACGCGGCCGGCGTCGATGCGGCGCGGGTCGTCGTCCAGCCAGTCGTCGGCGCGGGTGAGGAGGGCGTCGTCGGAGACGTCGGGCCAGGGGTCACCGAGTGCGTGGTGCAGGAACGCCAGCCGGTGCCGTAGCGCGCGGGCCCGGTCGGACCAGCGCAGCAGGGCGGTGCCTTCGCGGCGCAGCCCGTCGAGGCGGGCGGCGCGGAGGCGGGCGGGGTCGGGACTGCGGAGGGGCCGGGCGCGGAGTTCGACGGCGCCGAGGCGGGTGACGCGTCGGGCGACGGTTTCGTGCCGTTCGGTGGACCAGGTGACGTCGTCGTCGGTGCGGAGGAGGGTTTCGGCGGCCCGCAGCGCGGTGTCCTCGTCGACGGGGGTGCCGAGCCGGAGCCGGGCGCCGGCGGCGCCGACGGGCCGGTCGGCGACGGCGACGGCGAGCCAGGGCTGGCCGCGCAGGGCGGAGTCGGGGCCGGTCTCGACGCGGGTTCCGGAGGCCATGAGGTAGGACCCGTCGCCGCGCCCGCGGGCGACGCGCTCCGGGAAGGCGAGTGCGGCGACGAGTCCGGCGACGGCGTCGTCGCCGGGCCGGTGGCCGCTCTCCCGGGCGGGGGAGGGGGGCGGAGGGGTGGGTCCGGCCGCGTCCTCGCCGGGGGCGGTGGGTGTGGGGGGCGGGCCTTCGTGGGGGTTCGTCGCCGGGGTGCCCGGCCGCGGGTGCGGTCCGTGCGGTGGGGTGTCGGTCCCGGCGTTCGGGTCGTCCGCGGGTGCCTCCAGGGCCCGCCGCAGGCGCCGGGCTTCGCGGCGCCAGCGGGCGGCGTAGGCGTCGCCGCCGCGGCGGGCCCGGCGCCAGGCGGCGGCGAGGTCGTCGCCGTAGGCGCGCGGCGGTTCCTCGCTGAGCAGCGCCACGGCTTCGGCCGCCGGTCCTGGTCCGGCTTCGGCGGCGGCGTCGAGCAGGGCGCGGCCGAGCCGGGGGTGCAGGCCGAGGCGGGCGAGTCGGGTGCCCCGGGGTGTGGGGCGGCCGGCGGCGTCCACGGCGCCGACGGTCCGCAGCACGTCGCGGGCGGCGGCCATCGCGCCGGGCGGCGGGGCGTCGAGGAGGGCGAGCCCGGTGGCGTCGGGGTCGCCCCAGCAGGCGGCCTGCAGGGCGAAGGCGGCCAGGTCGGCGACGGCGATCTCGGGTGAGGGGTAGCGCGGCAGCCGCCCGTCTTCGGCCTCCGGCCAGCAGCGCAGTGTCAGCCCGGGGCCTTCGCGGCCGGCCCGGCCGAGCCGCTGTGTGGCGGTGGCGGCGGACACCCGTACGGTCGTGAGGGCTCCGAGTCCGCGGGCGTGGTCCATGCGGGGTTCGCGGGCGAGACCGCCGTCGACGACGATCCGTACGCCGGGCACGGTCAGGCTGGACTCGGCCACCGCGGTGGAGAGGATCACGCGGCGCTCGCCGGGTGCGCTTCCGCGCAGGACGGCGTTCTGCACGTCGGCGGGCGCCTGCCCGTGCAGTTGCAGCACCTCCGCGGTGACGCCGGTCAGCAGCCCGGCCACCCGGGCGATCTCGCCGACGCCGGGGAGGAAGCACAGCACGTCGCCGTGGGGCCGGCGCAGTCCTTCGCGGATGACGTCGGCGATGTGGGCGAGCAGCGCCGGGTCGACCCGGGTGCCGTGTGCGGGGCGTACGCCGGCGGGTGGGGGGCGGTAGCCGATCGCCACGGGGTGCATCGTGCCTTCGCCGTGGACGACGGGTGCGGGTGCGGTCCCGTCGGGGGCGGTGAGGAGCCGCGCCCAGGCATCGGTGTCGGAGGTGGCCGAGGCGGCGAGGAGGCGCAGGTCGGGGCGGAGGGTGGCGCGTACGTCGACGAGGAAGGCGAGGGCGGTGTCGGCGTCGAGGTGCCGTTCGTGGCACTCGTCGAGCAGGACGGCGTCGACCCCGGCCAACTCGGGGTCACGCTGGAGGCGTTGGAGGAGGACGCCGGTGGTGACGACTTCGACGCGGGTGCGGGGCCCGGCGCGGCGTTCGCCGCGGACGGTGAACCCGACCTGTGCGCCGGTCTCTTCGCCGAGCAGCCACGCCATACGGCGTGCGGCGGCCCGCGCCGCCATGCGCCGGGGTTCGGCGACGAGCACCCGGCGGGGTGCGGCGCCGGCGCCGGGGACGAGTCCGGCGAGGGCCAGGGGCACGAGCGTGGTCTTGCCGGTGCCGGGGGGCGCCCCGAGCACGGCGGCGCCGGGGCCGTCGAGGGCCGCGCGCAGGGCGGGCAGCGCGTGGCGTACGGGCAGGGCGTCGAGTGCGTCGGAGCGGAGGGCCACGGACGCCAGTGTGCTACGGCCCGTGCCTGCGGTGTCCGCCGGCGGCCCCGTCCGGGCGGGCGGGTCTTCTCAGATCGCTTCGCAGACGAAGATCGCGGTGCCGGGGATCAGGTGTCCCCGCAGCGGCGACCAGCCGCCCCATTCCTGGTCGTGCCACTGCGGCCATTCCGGTTCCACCAGGTCCAGTAGCCGGAAGCCGCCTCCGACCACGTCGCGGACCCGGTCGCCCAGCGTCCGGTGGTGTTCGACGTACAGTGCGCGCCCGTCCTCGTCCTGTTCGACGTAGGGGGTGCGGTCGAAGTAGGACGCGGCGACGGACAGGCCCTCCGGGCCCGGTTCGTCCGGGAAGGCCCAGCGCACGGGGTGGGTGACGGAGAAGACCCACCGTCCGCCCGGCCGCAGTACCCGCCGGACCTCCCGCATCACCGTGACCGGCTCGGCGACGAACGGCACCGCGCCGTAGGCGGAGCACGCCAGGTCGAACGCCCCGTCGCGGAACGGCAGCGCCGCCGCGTCCGCCTGGAGCAGCGCAAACGGCGCGGGTGAGGTGGACGCTTCGAGGGCCAGGCGGCGCGCGTGCTGCAACTGCCGGTGCGAGAGGTCCAGCGCTACGGGCCGTGCCCCCTGCCCGGCGAGCCATCGGGAGCATTGCGCGGCCCCCGCGCCCACCTCCAGCACCGCGCGCCCCGCCAGTGACTCCACGGGCCCGAGCAGCCGCGCCTCCTCCTCGTCCAGGCCCTCGGGGCCCCAGATGAAGCGCGCGCCGTCCGCGCCGCCGAGGAAGCCGCCGTGCTCGCGCTGGTAGTCGTCGGCGTTGCGGTCCCACCAGCCTCGGCTGGCAAGCCGGGTTTCCCGCGCGGGGACGGGCCGTCGGGTAGCCTCTGCCGGAGCATCCGCGTCAGCGGGAGCGTCGGCGCTGTTTTCGTACTCGTGGACCATGGGCCGGATCGCCGTAGTACCTTCCTGCCACGCGCGTGAGTGACGGAGCGCCACTACTGCCAGGTATGGGGCGGCATGCCCCAGGTGCACTCTTCGCGCATTGACCATGCCCGGCTGCCCCCGTATGCTACAAGTTGCGCTGCGGGCCTGCGCGCCTCGGACGGAGCAGGCCGCGCTCGCATCTGTTGTATGTCCCCTCGGTTCACGAGGCGCTGCCGGACTCCCTCGGGGGTCGGGAAAGCGCCTCTTAGGCTGTCCGGCTTCGGCGGTGCGATCACAGGGCTCTCGGCGTGGAGTGACGACGACTCAACTTGCCCGTACCGGAGCCCAATCCCACATGACGAGCAGCACCGAGAACACCGCGGCCGCCACGACGCAGGTCGCGGTCAACGACATCGGTTCCGAGGAAGCCTTCCTCGCCGCGATCGACGAGACGATCAAGTACTTCAACGACGGCGACATCGTCGACGGCGTCATCGTGAAGGTCGACCGGGACGAGGTCCTGCTCGACATCGGCTACAAGACCGAGGGTGTCATCCCTTCCCGGGAGCTCTCGATCAAGCACGACGTCGACCCGAACGAGGTCGTCGCCGTCGGCGACGAGATCGAGGCCCTTGTTCTCCAGAAGGAGGACAAGGAAGGCCGGCTGATCCTCTCGAAGAAGCGCGCGCAGTACGAGCGTGCGTGGGGCACCATCGAGAAGATCAAGGAAGAGGACGGCATCGTCACCGGTACCGTCATCGAGGTCGTCAAGGGCGGTCTCATCCTCGACATCGGCCTGCGGGGCTTCCTGCCCGCGTCGCTGGTCGAGATGCGCCGCGTGCGCGACCTGCAGCCCTATGTCGGCAAGGAGCTCGAAGCCAAGATCATCGAGCTGGACAAGAACCGGAACAACGTGGTTCTGTCCCGCCGTGCCTGGCTTGAGCAGACCCAGTCGGAGGTCCGCCAGACCTTCCTCACCACCCTGCAGAAGGGCCAGGTGCGATCGGGTGTGGTCTCCTCGATCGTCAACTTCGGCGCCTTCGTGGACCTGGGCGGCGTGGACGGCCTGGTGCACGTGTCCGAGCTGTCCTGGAAGCACATCGACCACCCCTCCGAGGTCGTCGAGGTCGGCCAGGAGGTCACGGTCGAGGTCCTGGACGTCGACATGGACCGCGAGCGTGTCTCGCTGTCCCTGAAGGCCACCCAGGAAGACCCGTGGCAGCAGTTCGCGCGCACGCACCAGATCGGTCAGGTCGTGCCCGGCAAGGTCACGAAGCTGGTGCCGTTCGGCGCGTTCGTCCGCGTCGACGAGGGCATCGAGGGCCTGGTCCACATCTCCGAGCTGGCCGAGCGCCACGTGGAGATCCCGGAGCAGGTCGTCCAGGTGGGCGACGAGATCTTCGTCAAGGTCATCGACATCGACCTGGAGCGCCGCCGCATCAGCCTCTCGCTGAAGCAGGCGAACGAGACCTTCGGTCCCGACCCGATGGCCGTCGACTTCGACCCCACGCTCTACGGCATGGCGGCGTCCTACGACGACCAGGGCAACTACATCTACCCCGAGGGCTTCGACCCCGAGACCAACGAGTGGCTCGACGGGTACGAGAAGCAGCGCGAGGAGTGGGAGGGCCAGTACGCCGAGGCCCACGCCCGCTTCGAGCAGCACCAGGCGCAGGTCGTCAAGTCCCGCGAGGCCGACGCCCAGGCGGCGGCCGAGGCGGGCGAGTCGGCGCCGGCACCGTCCGGCGGCGGCTCGTACTCCTCCGAGGGTGCCGACGACTCCGGCGCGCTGGCCTCGGACGAGGCGCTGGCGGCGCTCCGCGAGAAGCTGGCCGGCGGCCAGAGCTGATCGCGCGGGCCTGCCGGCCCGGCGTGTAGACGCAGCAACAGGCGGAAGCCCGTCGTCCCCTCCGGGGGCGGCGGGCTTCCGCCTTCCGCGCGTCAGCGGGCTCCGGCACGGCGCTGGGCAGGGCTCCGTGCAGCGCTCCGGGGCGTGCGTCCGGGCACGTACGCTGGGCTCATGTCCCTGCGCGTACGCCGGCTCCGCCTGCCCCAGGGCCGTGCGGCGGACACCGCCCTCGCGGCCGGGACGGGCGTGCTCGTGGCGTTGGGCACGCTGCAGGCGTTCGTCGGTGAGCGCAAGGAGCCGTGGGCGACGACGGCGCTGGGCTGGATGCTGATCGCGCTCGCGTGCGGGGCGCTGTACTTCGCCCGCCGCCGTCCGGTCGCCGTGGGCGCGTTCGTCGTCCCGGTCGTCGGCGTCTACTACGTGACCAGCGCGTACGACGGTCCGCTGTTCGGCGTGCTCGTCATCGCGCTGTACGGCGTGGCCGCCGCGGGGCGGGTGCGCGCGGCGGCGGCACTCGGCGCGCTGGTCGTCGCCGGCAGCACCGCGGGCACGCTGTCGGGAAACGACGACGTCAACGGGGTGGCGCTGTTCATGCTCACCGGCTGGATCGTCGCCGTGGTGGCGCTGGGCGCGATGCGGCACGGGCGGCGGGCGTACGTCGAAGGCGAAGCGCGCCGCCGCGCAACGGAGGAACGGCTGCGCATCGCACGCGAATTGCACGATGTCATCGGACACAACATCTCGCTCATCAACGTCCAGTCCGGAGCCGCTCTGCACCGGCTGAGAAAGAGCGATGCCCCCGATCCGGCCGCCGCCGACGCGCTGGCCACCATCAAGGAGACCAGCCGCGAGACGCTGCGCGAGCTGCGCGCGACGCTGGGGGTGCTGCGGCAGGTCGACGACGAGGCGCCGACGGTGCCCGCGCCCGGACTGGCGCGCCTGGGCGACCTCACGGAGCGGGCGGCCGGCACGGCGGGGCTGCGGGTGAGGACGGTGGTCGCGGGTGCGGAGCGGGCCCTGCCGGCGGAGCTGGACCTGACCGCGTACCGCGTCGTGCAGGAGTCGCTGACCAACGTCGCGCGGCACGCGCGGAGGGCCACCTCGGTGACCGTTCGGCTGGACTACGGTGAGCGCGAGCTGCGGCTGGCGGTGGAGGACGACGGCCGGGGCGCCGCAGGCACCCGCGCCGGGGACGGCGCGGGAGACGGATCCGGCGCCGGGCCCGGGACCGGTGCGGCCGGCGGCAGCGGCATCGGCGGGATGCGGGAGCGGGTGCGGGCGGTCGGCGGGGAGCTGGCCGCGGGGCCGCGGCCGGGGGGCGCCGGCTTCGCCGTCACCGCCCGGCTGCCCTATGGAACGGAGCACGCCCGGGCATGATCAGGATTCTGCTCGCGGACGACCAGAAGCTGGTGCGGGCCGGCTTCCGCTCCATCCTGGCGGACGAGGACGACTTCGACGTGGTCGGGGAGGCGGACGGCGGCGCCGAGGCGGTGGCCGCTTGCCGCGAACTGCGCCCCGACGTCGTGCTGATGGACATCCGGATGCCGGACACCGACGGCCTGGAGGCCGCCCGGCGGATCGCCGCGGACGAGCGGCTGGCGGACGTCCGGGTCGTCATCCTGACGACGTTCGACCTCGACGACTACGTCTACGGGGCGCTGCGCGCCGGCGCCGCCGGGTTCCTGGTCAAGGACACCGAGCCGGAGGAGCTGATCCACGCGGTGCGGGTGGCGGCGCGCGGCGACGCGCTGATCAGCCCTTCGGTGACGCGGCGGCTGATCGCCGAGTTCGCCGGCCGGGTCCGGGCACCGGAGCCGAGCCCGCGGCTGAACGTGCTGACGCTGCGGGAGACCGAGGTGATGCGACTGGTGGCGGCGGGGCTGACGAACGACGAGATCGCGGCGCGGCTGGTGCTGAGCCCGGCGACGGCGAAGACGCACGTGAGCCGGATCATGACGAAGCTGGGCGTGCGGGACCGGGCGCAGTTGGTGGTCATGGCCTACGAGTCGGGGATGGTCCGGCCGGGCTGGCTGGCACCCTGACGGAAGCAACCGGCGGCGCGTGAGAGCTTCCCCGTCCCCCGCGCACCCGCCCCAGGGTAGGCCGCCGCGCCGACATCGACCTGCCCCGCAGAGCCCGGGCGGCCCTCCGCCGCGCCGAGGGCGGTGTGGCGCCGTAGGGGTTCCCCCGCGCTTCCCCTAGGGGAGGCGGCGGGATCCGGGCGGCGGACGCAACCCGGGTAGTACGGGGCGGGCGGCGGTGCAACCCGTGGGGTAGAGCGGTTGCCCGCGTCCGGACGATGTGCCCGCCGCGGATTCCCGGCACGCTGCCGCCATGTCCGCACACAGCACAGCTCCACCGTCCGCCACCACCGGCGTACGCCCCGGGCTCTTCGCCCGGCTCGCCGACTGGTCCCGGCGCCGCCGCCGGGCGGCGATCCTCCTGTGGATCGTCGTCCTCCTCGGCGTCACCGCCGCCTCCCAGACCGCCGGGAGCAACTGGCGCAACGACTTCTCCCTCCCCGGCACCGACTCCCAGGCCGCCACCGACCTGCTGGAGCGGCACGGCTCCGCACAGGCCGGCGACAGCGTGGAGATCGTGTTCAAGGACGAGCGGGGGGTGCGCACCGCGGGCACCGAGCGGGCCGTCGAGAGCGTGCTGGAGCAGGTGCGCGGGCTGGCGAGCGTCGTGGACGTGCGCAGCCCGTACGCTGACGGCGCGGCGGCGGTCTCCGACGAAGGTGACATCGCGTACGCCACCGTCACCCTGGACGACAAGGCGGAACTCGTCCCGAAGGCGGACGTCGAGAAGATCATCGACACTGCGCAGAACGCGCGGACCGACGCGCTCCAGGTCGAGCTGGGCGGCGACGCCGTGCGCGCCGCGGAGGAGTCGGGCGGCGGCGGCGCCGAGGGCGCGGGGATGCTCGCCGCGCTGGTGATCCTCGTGCTGCTCTTCGGCTCGCTGGTGGCCGCGGCCGTGCCGCTCGGCACCGCGCTGTTCGCGGTCGGCACCGCCGTCGGCCTGATCACCCTGGCCGGGCACGTCTTCACCGTCGCCGACTTCACCCCGCCGATCATGATGCTCGTCGGCCTCGGGGTCGGTGTCGACTACGCACTGCTCATCTTCTACCGGTACCGCCACGAGCTGATCCGCGGAGCCGACCGGGACAGCGCCGCGCGTATCGCGCTCGACGCCGCCGGGCGGACGGTCTTCTTCGCCGGCTGCACCGTGATCATCGCGCTCCTCGGCCTGGTCGCCCTCGGCCTCGGCGCGCTGCAGGGCGTGGCCCTCGCGGTGGCGCTGACCGTCCTGGTCACCATGGCCGCGTCCCTGGTGCTCCTGCCCGCTTTGCTCGCCGTGCTCGGCCGGCGCATCCAGCGCCACGTCCTCAAGCGCGCCGAGAAGGCGGCGGCCAGGGGGAGGACCGAGGGCCGCCGCTGGCGGGCCCTGGCCGGCGCCGTGCAGCGCCGGCCGCTGCCCGCGCTCGTCGCCGCCCTGGTCGCGCTGCTGGCCCTGGCGGCGCCCGCGCTCGGCATGCGGCTGGGCTTCGCCGACGCCGGGAACGACGCCCCCTCCAGCACCAGCAGGAAGGCCTACGACCTGCTCGCCGAGGGCTTCGGGCCCGGCTTCAACGGCCCGCTCGTCGTCGTCGCGCAGGGCGGCGGCGCGGCCGGCGCCGCCGAGGCCGGGGAGCAGGCGCAGGCCCGGATCGCCCGGGCCGACGGCGTCGCCGCGACGACCCCGCCGCTGCCGTCGGAGGACGGTGAGGTCGCCACCCTCATCGTCTTCCCCGAGTCGGCGCCGCAGGACGCGGCGACCGCCGACCTGGTGCACGACCTGCGCGATGACGTGCTGCCGCCGCTGGCGGCGCAGACGGACGCGGAGTACCTGGTCGGCGGCGCCACCGCCGGCACGCAGGACTTCTCCGACACCGTCGCCGACCGGATGCCGCTGTTCGTCACCCTGGTCGTCGGGCTGTCGACGCTGCTGCTGACGGTGGTCTTCCGCTCGCTGTGGATCCCCCTCAAGGCGGCGGTGCTGAACCTGCTGTCCATCGGGGCCGCGCTCGGCGTGATCACGCTGGTGTTCCAGGAGGGCTGGTTCGGCGTGGAGCCGGGGCCCATCGAGGCGTTCATCCCCGTGATGATCTTCGCGATCGTCTTCGGGCTCTCCATGGACTACGAGGTCTTCCTCGTCTCCCGGATGCACGAGGAGTGGGAGCGTACGAAGAACGCGGCCCACGCGGTACGCGAGGGCCTGGCCGTCACCGGACAGGTGATCACCGCGGCGGCGCTGATCATGATCGTGGTGTTCGCGGCCTTCATCCTGAGCCCGAGCCGGATGCTTCAGCAGTTCGGCCTGGGCCTGGCGGTGGCGATCCTGCTGGACGCCCTGGTGATCCGCTGCCTGATCGTGCCCGCGGTGATGCAGGTGCTCGGACGGCACGCGTGGTGGCTGCCCGGCCCGCTGGCCAGGACGCTGCCCAGGGTGGCGCTGGAGCGTCCGGAGGACCCGGAGGTGCGGGAGCCGTCCGGGCAGCGGGGCGTCGGGGTCCCGTAGGACGGCGGGCCACCGGTGAACGCGCGGCGGCCCGCCCGTACGGCCCCTTCCACGGCCGTACGGGCGGGCCCTGTCCGTACGCGGGGTGCGCCCGGGTCCGTACGAAGGGCGCCCGGGTCCGTACGCACCGCGTGCCGACCGCGGCCCCGCGCCTCAGCGGCGCTTCTCCGCCTCCTGCCGCCACTCGCCGCCCTCCCGGCGGTCGAGCCACACCACCGGGTGCGCCTCCGCCTCCGACAGCTCCTTCCACCAGCCGCCCAGCGTCCCGCGCACCGGCACCGTCGGCAGCGCCTCGGCCAGCGCGGCGCGCGCCAGGTCCGGCTCGTTGCTGTTGCGCTCCTCCGCCGAGACGGTGTCCCAGGCGGAGAGCATGGCGCGGGCGGCGTCGTAGGCCTCGACGGCGTACGGCCGGGTGGCCAGCTCGTCGCCGAGGGCCCGGCGGACGGCGGCGCGGCGGTCGGCGTCGGGGTCCAGACGGACGTCGTAGTGGCCGCGGACGGTCAGCCAGCCGTCCGGTACGGAGAGGTCCGCGTCGGCGGCGGCGTTGCGGCCGGTGCACGTCGGCGCCGTCGGGTCCCACAGTGTCTTCACGCCGGCGAACCCGCTGTCCTCGACCTGCTCCAGCCACTCCGCCAGGTTCCGTGCCCCGCCCTCCAGGAACACCGCGTCCGGCCGGAACCGGTCGATGCCGTCGGCGAGCTGACCCGCGTCGTCGGCGCGGACCTCGACGCCGTCCGCGCGCAGCCGGTCGACCAGGGTCCGGGTGGGTTCGGCGGCGGTGTCGCCGCGGACGTAGACCTTGCGGACGCCGGGCGTGCCGGCGAGGTGGCGGGCCAGGACGACGCCCATGTCGGCGGTGGAGGCAGAGGAACGCAGCTCGTTGGTGTCGGCGTAGCTCGGCTCGGGGCCGGCGCCGGTGCCGTCGTGGCGGCAGGCGCGTACGACGGGAAGGCGGAAGGACGTCAGGCCGCTCTTCGGCAGCTTGAGGGCGGGATCGCCGCCGACGACCCCGGTCAGGCCCGGTTCCATCTCCAGCCAGCGGGCTATCAGCCTGCGGTTCGCGGGCTCGGTGGACTCCTTGTGGGAGGTGAGGTCCGAGACGCCCAGCGGCGGTGTCGCCACACCTCCGCCACCGTTCCCGCCGCCGTGGTCGGCGAGCGCCCGGGCCACGCTCCGGGTCAGGACGGTGTCCCGCCCGCCGCCCGGGTCGGCGTCGCCGAGGGCGCCTATGCGGTACACGCCGGTGAAGGCGGCGGCCGTGGTGGTGTCGGGGGACGGCGACCCCGGCGGTCTCAGCCCGGTGCCGCCGGGCCATGCGGAGACGACGATGCTGGCGATCACGAGGATGCTGGCACCTATGGCGGCGAGCGTGAGGGAGCGCGACACACGACGCCGCCCCCCTCGGCGGGGCCGTAGCGGCTCCCGCAACCCGCCGCGCCCGCCCGGGACTTCTTCTCCCGGCCGCTGCTCAGGCACGACGACCCCCTCCTTCCGCGGAGAAGGACGCAATCCGCCGCGGCGAGGTTCCGCCGTCGCACGGCATGATCCGGCCAGTTGAGGAGGCCGGCTTCCGGCCTCGGCAGCCCGGCTGACCTGGGGCACCGGCGCCCCGGCCGGATCGCGCGCAAATCCGTCCGCGTCACCGGGAATCACCGCGGGCACGCGGGGTGTTACCTCCCCATGAGCATGTACGAATGGGACCCCAGCGGGCTCGCGGCCGTCGACGCGGTGCTGGAGCACGACTCGGCGGGGCTGACTCTGCTCTACCACCTTGAGGGCTTCATGGACGCCGGCGAGACCGGTGCCCAGATCAGCGAGCGCCTGCTGGACGACCTTCCGCACGAGGTCGTGGCCCGTTTCGACCACGACCGGCTCGTCGACTACCGCGCGCGCCGGCCCCTCATGACGTTCCGCCGCGACCACTGGGCGGCGTACGAGGTGCCCAAGCTCGAACTCCACCTCGTACGCGACGCGACCGCCAGTCCCTTCCTGCTGCTGTCCGGCCCCGAGCCCGACGTGGAGTGGGAGCGCTTCGCCCATGCCGTCCGCGAGATCGTGGAGCGGCTGAACGTGCGTCTGGCGGTCAGCTTCAACGGCGTCCCCATGGGCGTGCCGCACACCCGCCCGGTGGGCCTCACGCCGCACGGCAACCGCATCGACCTGGTGCCGGGCCACCGCGGCGTCTTCGACGAGGCGCAGGTCCCCGGCAGCGCCGACGCGCTGCTGGAGTACCGGCTCGGCGAGGCCGGGCACGACGTCCTCGGCATCGCCGCCCACGTGCCGCACTACCTGGCCCGCACCCCGTACCCGGACGCGGCGCTGACCGTCCTGGAGTCGATCACTTCCGCGACGGGACTCGTGCTGCCGGGCGTGGCGCATGCGCTGCGCTCCGAGGCGCTGAAGGTGCAGAACGAGATCGAGCGCCAGGTCGACGAGGGCGACGAGGAGCTGGTGGGCATGGTCCGCGGGCTGGAGCACCAGTACGACGCGATGTCCGGCGGTGACGACCGGGAGAATCTGATGGCCGAGCCCGCCGAGCTGCCCTCTGCGGACGAGCTGGGCAGCGCCTTCGAGCAGTTCCTCGCGGAGCGCGAGGAGGGCGACTGAGACGCGGAGCGCGCGGGGGCCGGAGCGGGGATCGTACGTTCCGGCCCCGCGCTCCTGCGCGCAGGCCGCCTACGCTGGGTCCATGCTGACGGTAGGACTGACCGGCGGGATCGGCGCCGGCAAGAGCACGGTGTCGAGGCTGCTGGCCTCGTACGGGGCGGTCGTCATCGACTCCGACGCGATCGCGCGCGAGGTGGTGGAGCCGGGCACGCCGGGGCTGGCGGCGGTCGTCGCGGAGTTCGGCGACGAGGTGCTGGCCGCCGACGGGAGCCTGGACCGGGCGAAGCTCGGCGGCATCGTCTTCGCCGACGCCGACCGGCGGCAGGCGCTGAACGCCCTCATCCATCCCCTGGTCCGTGAGCGCTCCGCCGCACTGCAGGAGGCGGCGGGTCCGGACGCGATCGTCGTGCACGACGTGCCGCTGCTGGCGGAAAACGATCTCGCCGGGCTCTACGACGTCGTCGTTGTCGTCGACGTCACGCCCGCCACCCAGCTCGACCGGCTGGTGCGACTGCGCGGCATGACGGAGGACGAGGCGCGCGCGCGGATGGCGGCGCAGGCCACGCGCGAGCAGCGGCTGGCGATCGCCGACATCGTCGTGGACAACAACGGCACGCCGGAGGAGCTGGAAGAGCGGGTGCGGAAGGTCTGGGAGGAACTGGTGGCACGCAAGGGGGTCAGGGGGCGGAAGAGCGGGGCATGATCCCGTGTTGGGAGGCGCATCGTCTCCGGCCGTCCCCGGTCGCCTCCCGGCGACCGGCGAGGAAGAAGGCGAAGAGGAAGCAGCCGCCGAAGACGCAGAGGACGAAGAGGACGAAGAGGCCCAGGAAGGAGCCCGCCGTGGCCGAGCGCAGCCCGGAGACCGACGTCGTCGACTACCGGGCGGCCGAGCAGTTGCTCGCCGCCCGCGACCCGCGAGGCGCGGTCCAACTGCTCGATCCGCTGGTCGAGGCCCATCCGGAAAAGGTCTCGCCGCGGCTGCTGCGCGCCCGCGCGTACTTCATGAGCGCCCGGCTCCGCGCGGCGGAGGCCGATTTCCGCACGGTCATCGACCGGGAGCCGGACAACGCCTACGCCCACTTCGCGCTGGCCCGCACGCTGGAGCGGGCCGGGGGCGACCCGGACGAGGTGCGGCGGCACTTCCGGCTGGCGGCGGCACTGGACCCGCGGCCGGACTTCGTGGACGCGGCGGGATTCGAGGAGTAGCCGCCGGGAGTGGGCAGGGGCGGGCCTTCGGCGCGTACCGGATCCCGGGCGGGTCGCCGGGTGGTGTTCTCCCGGCCTGACGAGGCCGCGTCCGGTACTGCAGAGGGAGCCGGTCGGCGTCGCCGTCTGCTCCCCCGCCCGCGTCGCCGTGCCAGGCGGGGCGCGCGACGCTGACGCCACGCCGAGCGCCATGCGGTTCTCCGGTAGGTGGGTGAGCGAACGCCGGGCGGCGTATCTGATTCCGGCCGGCTGCCCGGCGGACTGTGCGCCCCCCGTCGGCCTGCGCTGTCGTCCACCCGGTCGCCCCGTGTGCGTCGCAGAAGGCGCCCCGGTGCGGTCGACCCGTTGACCGCGTGACGCGGGCCGCTTACTCTGATGCGCGCATGCCAGAAAGCGCTTTCTAGGCGGGACACGGCAGACGCGGGAGAGGCGGTTGTGCGCATGAACGGCAGGCACGAAACGGACCACGGAGGCGACGGCAGAGGCACGCCCCGGCGGCCGGCGAACGGCGGCATGGGGCGGCGCGCGCTGCTCAGCGCCGCGCTCGGCGCCGGTACCGCCGCCGCCCTCGGCGGCGCGGCGGCACCCGCGGCGGCGGCCGAGGCCAAGGCGCCCGGCGGCCGGCCGGGCAAGCGGCGCATCCCGCCGGGCGGCATCGGCATGCACCTCTACACCATGCGTGGCCCCCTGGCCACGGACTTCGCCGGCACGCTGCAGCAGTTGTCCGACATCGGCTACGCCACCGTCGGCGTCAGCGGCAGGCACGGCCACAACGCGCAGCAGATCCGCGGCATGATCGACGACGCCGGGCTCTCCGCCGTGCTGGAGCACGTCGCGTGGGACATCGTCTCCGGCAGCGGACTGCCGCAGGCGATCGAGGACGTCCACACCCTGGGCGGCCAGTGGGTCGTCGTGCCCAGCCTGCCCGGCGCCATGCACACGCCGGACGGCTTCCGTGAGGCCGCGCGCATCATGAACGAGGCGGGTCGCGCCTGCCGCGACGCCGGCCTGCAGCAGGTGCTCTTCCACAACCACGGCAGCGATCACGAGACCGTCGACGGCGAGGTGCTCTTCGACATCCTCGTCAAGGAGACCGATCCCCACCTGGTCGCCTTCGAGTTCGACGTGTACTGGGCCACGCGCGGCGGCGCCGACCCGCTCACGTACTTCCGCCGCCACCCGGGCCGCTTCCCGGCGCTGCACGTCAAGGACATGGCGGAGAACGGCGACTTCGCCGACGTCGGCTCCGGCGTACTGGACTTCCCGCGGATGTTCCAGGGGGCGAAGAGCGGCGGGGTCAGGCAGTGGCTCGTCGAGCACGACAACCCGGCCGACCCGTTCGCGACGGCGCGCAACAGCTACGCGTACCTGTCGGCGCTGCGCTACTGAGGCGCGCCACGGCGCCGCGCCGCCGGTGCCGAGGAGCCGACGGCTCCTCCGGCGCCGGCGGCGTATCCGCCGCGTCGGTGTTGCCGGCTCTTTCCGGTGCTCCCGGTGCGTTCCCGGGCGGGGAACGCACCGGGCGGACCCGCACCCGGGCGGGTGTTCGCGGGTCCCGGCCGCGCGGCAGCGGCCATCCCGGCGGGCTCTCCTGACTCCCGTCGACGGCCGCTGCCGCTCGGGCCGCCACCGGCCCGAACCCCAGGCCCGGCGTCACTCCGTCCGCACGAGCCGCTTCGCTAGGGCCGGTTCAGGGCCCGTGCGGCGCCGGCGGCCACCGCGGTGGCGAGGATCCACCCGGCGGCGGTGAGCAGATACGCCACCCACTGCGAGCCGCCGTCGGGCGCGAACGCGTTGCCCTGGCCGAAGTCGACGACCGGCAGCAGCGTGTCGAGGGTGTAGACGAACGGGTTGAACCCGATCCGCTTCTCGGGCTCCAGCTCCCGCGGCGGGTCCGCCCAGAAGAGCAGGGAGCCCAGTGCCAGCAGCCCGGCCAGCCAGGCGACGGCGCGCTCCGGGCGGTAGCCGTAGCCGACGACGCCGTCCTGGACGACGCCCCAGAGACGGGCGTACCAGGGCAGCCGGACACGGCGGGCGCGCTGCTTGGCGAGCAGGACCCGGCGGGCGTCGTCGTCATGGCCGAGACGGCGGTACTCGGCGGCGAGTTGCTCGTACGGCTGCGGGACGTACGCGCTGTCGCCCCGGCTCAGCCAGGGCAGCCGCTCGGCGGCGGAGAGCGGGTGGCGGAGCTGTTCGTACACCGCGCCGTCGAGGCGGAGCCGGACCGGCCAGGTATCGGCCGCGTCGTGCAGGACGCCGAGGGTGGAGTAGCGCAGGTCCAGGATGCCGTCGAGGCGTGTGGTGCCCAGATCGGCCTCGCGGGCGGCGGTGCGGCGCAGGCTGAGGGCGGTGCCACCGGGCGTGTGACCGCTGATGCGGCTGCCCCCGGCCTGGATACGGCCGGTGATCTGCGCGCCCGACATGCGGACCAGACCGGTGGCCGTCAGCCGGTCCAGCACGACGTCGGCGCCGATCTGTATCCCGTACGCGTCGAGCGCGGCGTCGTCCGCCTCCGCCCGCAGGCGCGCCCCGCTCATCACCAGCCGGCCGCCGACGGTCGCGTCGGCCAGCCGTATCTGGCCGTGGGACCGGAAGTGCTTGTCGAGCACGACGTCCGACCCGACGTGCACACCCGGGGCGTCCAGAGTGCGTCCGGAGGGGTTGTCGAGCGTGGCACTGCGCAGGAACGCCGCTCCCGCGACGGCGGCGTTCCTCAGGCCGAGCCTGCCGGTCGCCGACAGCCGGTACGCGGAGAAGTCGCCCTCGACCTGGATCCGGGCGGCGTCGAGTGCGGCGTCGCCGGAACCGGCGTCGAGCCGGGCCGCGCGCAGGTCGATGCTGCCGCCGATGCGTGCGCTGCGCAGCACGATCGTGCCCTGGGCGGAGAAGTCGTCGCGCATGAGGATGTCGTTGTCGACCTGGAGGCGGGTGGCGTTGAGCGCCTCGCCTTCCGGGTCGTGAAGGCGGGCGCCGTTGAGGATGAGGGTGCCGGCGATGCGGGTGGCGACGAGCCGGATCCTGCCGCTGGTCGTGCAGCCCGTCAGGCGGAGGCTGCCCTCGGCCCAGAGGTGGGAGGCGAGCAGCCCCGGCAGATGAGAGCCGTTGAAGCCGAGCTGGCGTGTACGGGCCCCGAAGAGGTCGACGGACTCCTCGAACGAGCAGTCCTGGAGCCGCAGATGGTGCTCCACGTCGGCGTGGTCGAGCGAGAGGCGGCCGGTGATCCGCGCGCCGGCGAGCTGCACGGCGGCGGTGTGCCCGGACTCGGTGTCGCGTGCGCCGAGCAGGAGTGCGGCGACGACCTCGGCGCGCACGACGCGCTCCGGGCCCCAGGCGGCACCCCCGGCCGGGGCGTCCGCGACGGGATCGCCGACGCGGAGGTCGACGCGCCCGGCGGTGGGGAAGGCGTCCCACAGCCGCCGCTCGGGCGGGCTCAGCTCGTCCGGTCCCACGTGTGTCGTCCCCCTCGCTCCCCGTTCGGCCACGGTGCGCGTCTTCGTATCCGGTGCCCGTACTCAACCACTCCCGCGCACCGCCCGGTTGGGCAGCCCACGGGCCCGCGGCGCGGGACCGCGGCCTCCGGCGGCATACCGGCACCGTGGCCCGCCGCGGCAACCACCTCCGCGCCCGTCCCGCGCCCGTCCCGCGCCCCCGGGCGGCATCATGGAACCGTGCGGTTGGAAGCGATCTCCTGGGAGCGGCTCACCGAGGCGCTCGCCGAGCGCCTCGCCGAGACGAAGGCGGCCGACGGCGGCCCGTGGCTGCGCGTCGCCGTGGACGGTGCCCCCGCGGCGGAGCCGGGCGTACTCGCCGCACGGATCCGCGACGCCCTGCGGCTGCGCGGACGCGAAGCCCTCGTCCTCGCCGCGGGCGGCTTTCTGCGACCCGCCTCCCTCCGCTACGAGTTCGGGCGCGAGGACCCCGACGCCTACTACGACATCTGGCTGGACACCGGCGCACTCTGGCGCGAGGTCTTCGGTCCGCTGGAGCCCGGCGGCGACGGGCGCGTCCTGCCCGACCTCTGGGACCCCCTCACCGACCGCGCCACGCGCAGCCCGTACGTCTCACTCCCGCCCGGCGGCGTCCTGCTCCTCCACGGGCCGCTGCTGCTCGGCCGCTGGTTCCCCTTCGACCTGGTCGTTCATCTGCAGCTCTCCGCCCCCGCCCTGGCCCGGCGCACACCGGAGCGAGACCGCTGGACACTGCCCGCCTTCGCCCGCTACGAGGAAGAAGCCGGCCCCGCCGAAGCCGCCGACGTGCTGGTACGCCTCGACGACCCGCGCCGCCCGGCCTGGCGCCCCGAGCAGCCGTAGCCCCTTCTCGTCACCAGCGGGCTGTCCGGCAGCCCCGGCCGCTCACGCAGACGCGGCGACCCGGCTCAGGGCATCCGCCTCGGCCTGTGTTCTTCCTCGTCCTTACGCATCGGCTCGTACGGCGGCACGTCCCGGCCCGGCTGGAAACGCGGACCCTGCCTCATGCGCCGGAGCACCACCACGATGTCGACGATCGTGAGGGCCGCGAGAGCCGCGGTCACCGCGGCCCAGGCCGGTTCGTCGACGGCGACGAAGAACACCGTGCCCGCGATCATCCACAGCGTTCCCCACAGCGCCAGCCAGAAGCGCAAACGCAACGGGGAGCGGGCGTGCACAGGCTCGTCACCAGAGCGTATGAGCCTCATGCCTAGCACCTCCTACCCCCAGCATCCGACTCCGCGGGGCCGAGGTCCAACCGGGCACGCTGCGCGCACGGCCCCCTACCGCACGCCGCGCGCCAGGGATATCTGCCGGCCCTGCGGCCACTGCGCTTCGGGCAGCCCCTCCGCCCGCTCGGCCTCCGCGAGCCCGTCGGCCCGGCCGGCGGTCCACACCGCCGCGTCCGCCCCGTCCCGCGTCCGGGCGGGGGCGCCGGGGCGGCCCGCCCCGGTGGGTTCCGTGCGTTCCGCCAGCTCGGCGGCCAGCCCGGCCAGGTCCAGCCCGGCTCCTTCGGTCTCGTCCACGTCGCACGCGGCCAGGCCGAGCTCCTGCTCCGCTGATTCGAGCTCGTCGACGACGTCGTGGTAGTCCATGCCCTGGAAGCTACAACCCCGCACCGACACCGCTTGCCCCGGCCGCCCTCAGCGCCCCATTTCCCCCGGCATATGACGCCCTGCGCCCCCTGAGGCAGACGCCCCGCTGCGCCGCCCCGCGGCAGAGCGGTGTCGGGTGCCGGGCGCCGGCCGCCACCGCCCTGTCGCCCGCCCGGCCCCCGTTGCTACGGTGCCTCGCGTGACCACGCCGACCGATGAGAACGGCCGAGCGGCCTGGCCCGGCCAGCACGGCCCCGCCGCCACCACCGAGATAGACCCGCGCGCCGCCGGAGTCGTACGCACCTCCTACGCGCCCGACCCCGACGGCGACCCCGACCCCGGCGAGATCGTCTGGACCTGGGTCCCGTACGAGGAGAACGACGGCCGCGGCAAGGACCGTCCCGTCCTGGTCGTCGCCCGCGAGTCCGCCGGTACGGTCCTGGCCGTGCAACTGTCCAGCAGGCGCCGCGACGACGACCACGACTGGGTACGCATCGGCGCCGGCCCCTGGGACCGCGCGGGCCGCGAGTCGTGGGTCGACCTGGATCGCGTGCTGCGCCTCCACGACGGCGGTATGCGCCGTGAGGCGTGCTCGCTGGACCGCCGGCGTTTCCACCTCGTCGAGCACCGGCTGCGCCTGCGCTACGGCTGGAGCTGACCCACGGGTCCCCGGCGCGCGGGCCCTCACAGCGCCGTCAGCACCCGTGGCCCGTCGTCGGTCACCGCGATCGTGTGCTCGATGTGTGCCGCTCTGCTGCCGTCCGTCGTACGCAGCGTCCATCCGTCGCCGTCGACGCCGTAGTCGTCGGAGCCGCCGGACAGCAGCATCGGCTCGATCGCCAGCGTCAGCCCGTGCCGCAGCGGGTAACCGCGCCCTGCGCGCCCGCGGTTGGGCACGTGCGGGTCCTCGTGCATCCGCCGCCCGATGCCGTGCCCGCCGAAGTCCGCCGGCATCCCGCAGCCGGCCTCGGCGGCCACGCGTCCCACGGCGGACGAGATGTCGCCCAGCCGTCCGCCCGCGACCGCGGCCGCGATCCCGGCGTCGATCGCGCGCTGCGTGGCGGCGATCAGCGCGGTGTCCCCGGGCCGCGGTGTGCCCACGGTGAAGCTGATCGCGGCGTCGCCCGTCCAGCCGTCCAGCTCCGCACCGAAGTCGAGGGACACGAGGTCCCCGTCGCGCAGCCGGTAGCCGGTCGGGATGCCGTGCACGATGGCGTCGTTGACGGAGGTGCAGAGGACGGCGGGGAAGGGCGTGGAGGCGAACGCCGGCCGGTAGCCGAGGAACGGCGATCGCGCCCCCGCCTTGTCCAGGACCGCCCGGGCGACCTCGTCCAGCTCCAGCAGGCTGACACCGACGCCGGCCGCGGCCCGCGCGGCGTCGAGGGCCTGGGCGACGACGCGGCCGGCCTCCCGCATGGCGTCCAGCGCGGCGTCGTTCTTGATTTCGACCATGACGTGGCTCTCCCTCGGCCTCCCCAATTACTATACCGGTATTAGTATCACGCACATGGTTCGTACTCCACTGACCCCCGAGGAGCGCCGCCGCGGCGAGCGCTTCGGCGCCCTGCTGCGCACCGCCCGGGGCGAGCGCAGCATGACCGACGTCGCCGCCGCGGCCGGCATCTCCGCCGAGACGCTCCGCAAGATCGAGACCGGCCGCGCTCCCACTCCGGCCTTCTTCACGATCGCCGCCCTGGCCACCACCCTGGGCGTCTCCCTCGACGCCCTCGCCGACACCTGCGCCGCGGCCGAGCCGGACGCGCCCGCCGACCGTGCGGTGCACGCGGCGTAGCGCCTGCGGGTCAACCTCCGGGCCCCGGGCCGCCACCCGACCCGGTGAGTCCGCCGCCGCAACGCCGTAGCGGGGCGCCGCGGCGGGCATGGCGCACCCATGACGTACGCGAACGCCCTCCGTGAACCCCCCGGCGGCGGCTGGGAGACGCGCTACCGCGCCGCTCTGGAGCGGGGCGCCGGCCGCGGGGAGGCGCTGCTGACGGGAGTGGCGGCGCTGGCGCTGTACGGGTTCCGCGGCGTGCCTGCCGCCGCGGAGGTGCGCGTGGTCGACGTGCTCGTCCCGCCGCGCCGCCGCTTCACCCCGCCGCCCGGGATCCGCGTCCACCACGCCCGGCGCCGCCTGCCCCCGCCCGTCCGGCTGCCACCCGGACTCCCCGCCGCCCCGCCGGTCCGCGCCGCCGCCGACGCCCTGCGCGACGTCCTCGACCACGACCGCACCGCCGCCCTCCTGCGCGAACTGCTCGACGCCCGCGCCACCCCGCCCGCCGCCGCGGCCACCGCGCTGCGCGCCGCCGGCCTGCACACCCGCCCCGACGTCGCCGCCGCACTCGCCGCACTCGGCCCGGACGCCCGCCCACCCGCCGAGAACCGCGCCCGCACCCTTCTCCGCGCCGCCGGCCTGCCGCCCCCGCTCTGGCACACCCCGCTGCACCTCGACGGCTACTGGCTCACCACCGCGCACGCCCACTGGCCTCGCACCGGCGTCCTCCTCCACCTCACCGAGCCGCCGTACCGCACCGACGACGGGACCGTCGAGCACCACAACGCCCTCGAAGCCCTGGGCCTGCACCTCGTCCACACCACACCGCGTCAGTTGTTCCGCGAACCGGACGCCTTCACCGCTGCCGTCCGCGACGCCCTCGCCGCGGCCCCGCACGGCCCGGACCCCGGCCGCCTGCGCGCACGCCCGGGGCGCAGGCGCATGATCTGAGGCGTACGGGCCCTTGGACCCGCCCTCGTGCGCCTCAGGCCCGCCGGCCGCGCCGCTACGCCCCTTGCCCCGGCCGTCCGCCCGATGTCCGGACCGCCGTTGCCGCCGTGGCGCACCCGGCCGCCGCGGCGGTACGCGGGGCGCTGCCGGACTGCACGGCCGCCAGATAAGCGCCCGCGAACGCGTCGCCGGCTCCCGTGCTGTCGAGGGGCGTGACCGGGGTGGCGGGAATGTGCACCGCGGGAGCGCCCGGGGCGGCGAGGTACGCGCCGTCGGCTGCGGCGGTGACCACGGCGGTGGCGCCGAGGGAGGCCGCCAGGGACCGGGCAGCGGCGGCGGGGGAGGGATGCCCGGTGAGCAGCGAGGCTTCCGCGGAGTTGGGAAACACGGTGTCGGCCCCGGCGAGCGCGGCGAGGACGGCCCGTACACCCGAGCCGGCGATGAAGCCCGCCGATGCCGGATCCACGCTGACCGTCGCCCCGCGCGCGTGCGCCTCCGCGGCGGCGAGTGCCGCGAGCGCGCTGCCGGAGGCGGTGAAGAACAGGTAGCCGGAGAGGTGGACGTGCGTGACGCCGGTCAGCAGCCCCGGCTCCCAGTCCTCCGGGCCCAGCCGGACGGACGCCCCGCTGTCCGTCAGGAACGACCGCTCACCGCCGCCGTCGACCAGGGCGACCACCTTGCCGGTGGGCGCTTCGGGGTCGATACGGACATGGGCGTCGACGCCGGCGCGTACCAGCGCGGCGCGATGCCAGTCCGCGGAGTCCCGGCCCGCGCGCGCCAGCAGACGCACCCGCGCGCCACAATGCGCCGCCCATGCGGCGACGTTCGCGCCGGCGCCGCCGGGGAGGACGGCGATCTCGGCCGGCGTGTCCGTGCCGGGGGCGGGTGGCGCGGCGTGGCGGGCGACGACATCGGTGACGACGTCGCCGATCACGAGCAGCACCGCACGGCCAGCGCCGCCCCTGCGCGTCCCCGCACCACCCTGCGCGCCCGGACCCCCGTTCACAGCCGCCCCCTCAGCTCGCGTCCTGCACCGCGATCTCCGCCGCCAGCCGCACGTTCCCGCGCACCGCGGCGAGGTTCGCCTCCAGTGACGCCCCCCGCGTGTGCTCCGTGAGGTACCCGAGCAGGAACGGCGTGATCGCCTGCCCGCTCACGCCCCGCCGCCCCGCCTCGCGCAGCGCGTCCGCGAGTACCGCGTCGTGCACCGCCGGGTCCAACTGCTCGCCGGCGGGCACCGGATTGGCCACGATCACCGCCGAGGGGGACACGTCCAGTTCCCGCTGGGCGCGCAGCACCGCGGAGACCTCCGCGGGCGTACTGACCGTCCACTCCACCGGCTCCCCGGACGTGCGCAGGTAGAACCCCGGGAACTCGTCCGTACCGTAGCCCAGCACCGTCACGCCCAGCGTCTCCAGGCGCTGCAGCGTCGCCGGCACGTCCAGGATCGACTTCACCCCGGCGCAGACCACCGCGATCCGTGTCTGCGCCAGCAGCCGCAGATCCGCCGACTCGTCCTGCGACTCCGTCCACTCCCGGTGCACCCCGCCGAGACCGCCGGTGGCGAAGACGCCGATGCCGGCGCGGGCCGCGAGGAACGCGGTGGCCGCGACGGTCGTCGCGCCGCTCGCGCCGAGGGCGGCGGCCGGCGCGAGGTCGCGTACGGTCAGCTTCCGCACGGTCTCGTCGGAGGCGATGCGCGCCAACTGCGCGCTGCCGAGCCCGACATGCGGAGTGCCGTCGAGGACGGCGATGGTGGCGGGCACGGCCCCGGCGGAGCGGACGATGTCCTCCAGCTCGGCGGCCACCCGCAGGTTGCGGGGGCGGGGCAGGCCGTGGGCGATGATCGTCGACTCCAGGGCGACGACCGGTCGCCGGTCCGCGAGCGCGGCGCGTACCTCGTCAGTCAGGTGCATGCGCCCACGGTACGTGCCGGCCGTGCCCGGTGATCAGGCCCTACGTGTCGTACAGGCCGTCCCACGGTTCGTGGAACCCGAGCCGGTCCGGGTACAACTCCGCCCAGTCCGGCTCGTCTTCGCCGGCGTCCGTGGCGCCCGCGCCCCCCGGCCCGGCCGCCGCGTGCCGCTCGGCGACCAGCCCGAACCGGATTCCGTCGGCGGAGACCTCGAACGGCCGGATCGCGATGTCGCCGAACACCAGCCCCGGCAATCCGTCGAGCCAGCCCTCCAGCTTCGCGTCCAGCCGCCCGTCCGCGGGCACGCCGGGACCCGGGGTCCAGATATCGGAGCCGGTGTGGTGGCCCTCGGCGTCGAAGCGGTGCAGCACGGCGTACCAGCGCCGGTTCTCCAGCCAGTCGGGGCCCATCCGGTAGTCCGGCGGGTACGCGGCGGTGATCGAGGCGAGGAACTGCCCGTGGTCGTAACGGCCGATGTTCTCGGTGCGGTAGCCGGGCTCGTGACGTATCGGGATGACCTCAGGGATCGCCATGGCCCAGACCTTAAGGGGTGGCCGCCGGGGCCGGCATCCGGGTCCCGCCCGCCGCGCCCGGGCGGGGGATCGGGAGAGGGCCACGGAGGCGCGCGCGAGGGGGATACGCGGGCGGCGTCAGCCCTTACCTTCGGAGGATGGACGACGTTGACCGCGCTGCCGACCCTGACGCCGCCCCGGCCCCCGACCCCTGCGCACCCGGCGCTCCCGTCCGCCCGCTCCTCCTGCTCGACGTCGACGGGCCTCTCAACCCCTACGCCGCGCCCGTACAGCCGCCCGGCTACGGCGAGTACGTGGTCACCGGCATGCCCGCAGGGCCCCTCCGGCTGTGGCTGCGGCCGGCGCACGGGGCGCGGCTGCTGTCGCTGCCCTACGACCTGGTGTGGGCGACGACGTGGATGCACGAGGCCAACACCGTCATCGGCGACAAGGTGCTCGGGCTGCCGCCGCTGCCCGTGATCGAGTGGCCGTCGATGTTCACCACCGATGATCCGGACGGGTTGTACTGGAAGACGCGGCACGTCGCCGCCTGGGCCGCTTTACCGATCACTGCTCTCATCGTGTCGCTGTGAAGTGGGAAGACGCGTCACGGACGTGTCAGGGACGGGGGAGAACGAGACCAGGACCGGAGAAAAGGCCAGGCGGGGTCGAATTGGCCTCGGAGTCCTACCCCTACGCGAGGCCGCAAAGCAGACAGAATGTGATGTCTTCCACACAAAGAGCGTTCGTCGGACGGAGTGGAGGGCCGTCCTGTACCGTCTCGTGTTGCCCCTCCGGGGCATGCGCTGCGCGCGTACACGAGACGGTACAGGACGGCCCTCCAAAGCATCTGACCTGCGCAAATGAGGTTTGCGCGACGACGCGGCCTGCCCTCAGGGTGGCTGTTGTGCCCGAGCGGGCGCAACGACTTCACGGGAGGAACTCCATGGACCCCAACACCCCGAGCCCTGCTGCTGTCCCCCCGCGCCCCGTGTTGTGGGCGACGGCCGGGCTCTCTGCCTCCGCCGTCGTCGCACTGGGCCTCGCCGTCGTCCTCGCGAACCTGGAGATGGCCAGCTGGGTGGCCTCTCTGATCGGCGCCGTCCTGAGCGCGGCTGCACTCGTCTGGTCCGTCGCCTCCCTCACCCCCAGCACCCCTCAGCGTCGACGTATCCAGATTTACGGCGGACGGGCTTCCGCCGTCGGGGACATCGTCGCCCCCGGCGCCGCGTCGTCTTCGCTGTCGAATGGCGCTGCCGACGTGGATGCGGATGTGGACGTCCGATCGGGCCCCGACGGCATCGCGGCCGGGCGGGACATCATCGGCGTCAACCTGGACCGGCATCAGTGATCCGCTGGCCCTGGCGCCCCCGGAATGCCGTCGTCACCCAGGTGCACAGCGGGTATGTCGCGGCCGGGCGGGATGTCATAGTCCATGCCGGAGAGACGAATCCGGTGGTCCGCCTGTCCAATGCGGCCCGTGACTTCATGTCCCGGGCGGATCTCGTCTGGCTAGTCCACGCGAGTGCCGACCTCACCGGCGGAGGGCCGGGCTACCTCTGGGAGGACCGGGCCCTGATCCATGTTGACGATGCTCTGGTCCACCTGCGGGCGGAGGCCGCCCGAACCGGAGCACTGCGCCCCGACCTGGCCGCTCTGGCCGACCAGATCGCTACCGATGCACACAGCACCCGCAAGTTCTGCATCGAGGACTACATACCCGGGGAGACCACAACCTCGTACTTTCTGGAGTACCTGAACAAATTACGGGCCGCGCTGACCGAGTTCACCCACGCTGCGTCGGCTTCTCTCACGCTCGATCGCGCCTCTGACACCCAGGAGATCAGAACTAGATACTCAGCGTGACTGCTGCAGCTCCAGGACGTGTGCTTCGAGGTCGGCGATGCGCTTGTCGGCGAAGCGGAGGTTGGAGCGGGCGCCTTCGAGCCGCTCTTGGAGCTTGCGGTGCTCCTGGGTGAGCTGGTGGACACGGTGCTTGAGGGTGGTGTTCTCGGTGGCCAGCTGCTGGACGGACTCGCCGGGGACCATCTGGTCGAAGTCGCGGAGCTGTCCCATGAGCTCGCCGATCCGCTGCCGCTGGGCGAAGACCTCCTTCTGGGTGCGAGTCAGCTCGGCCTCGGCGTTCAAGGCTCGTTCCCGCCAGGACGCCTCGATCCTGTCGTGCTGTTCCTGCCCGAGACGGTCATGTCGGCTGCGGCTGTCGGCGACTGCGGCCTTCACGAGGGTGCGGGCGTCGGTGTTCTCGTAGAGGAACGTGGCGGACACCCCGGCCCGTTCGGCGATGGCCCGGACGGTCAGGCGTCCGCGTTCGCGGCGGAGCTGGCCGATGGCCTTCTCCACCTGGGCGAGCTTGTCCTGGGTCTGCCGCCGACGGGCGGCGATAGCGGCCATGGTGGATTCGGGCCCGGAGCTCATGCGGCTGCCCCGGTGTCTTCCCGGGCAAGTTCACGAGCCCGGAACGCGGTGCTCCAGACGCGACCGAAGTAGTCCTGGGGCCGCCGCAGATCGAGTGCAAGGGCTTCCTCGAGGAGCCCGACGGCTTCCAGCGCTCTCTCCAGGCCAGCGATCGCCCGAGCGGTGGGTTCGAAGACCTCGTGTAGGTAGTCGGCGGTTACGCTGTCCGGTGCCCGTTCTGCGAGCATCCGCCACTGCTCGCGCTTGCGGTGCCAGTAGACGAGGTCGGCGCCGGTCATGACGAACTTGTCGCAGTTATGGCAGTTGAGTTTCCAGGGGCAGGCATCTCCGTCGACGACGGGCTGGAAGGTGCAGAAGCCTCCTTCGGCCGGTGTCGACTTGCGGGTGAGATCGACGAGCATGGCCTCGGCCTCTTCCCGTGCCATCGGCTCGCCGGTGGTCAGCAGGGTCCCGGGTTCCGGGGCGCCCGGGCCGGCGACCCAGATGGCGTTGAGGGCGTCGTTGAGCCGGGGGTCGGTGTGAGCGAGATGGACGTAGTGCTCGGCCATTCGCTCGGACACCTGGCCGAGGTAGCGCTTGACGTGGCTGAGGTCCGCGCCGTTGCGCAGGAGCTGGGTGGCCAGGGTGTGCCGCGTCTGGTGGGGGACGCAGTGTCCGATGTCGAGGGTGATCACCCATGCGCGGAAGAGGCGGTGGAACCATCCGTAGCTCACGCCCTTCAGGCATTCGCGGTTGGCGGTCCGCCGTGGGAAGAGTGCGATCTGCGCTCTCTCCTCGGCGGTTGGCTCGTGCCCTTGCCGCTGGACGAAGCGGGCGATCGTGGTGGCCTGCCGTCGCTCGATGGTCTGGTAGAGGCGTTCGGGGATGCGGATCGCGGCGTCCAGGTTGCCGACCTTCGTCTGGTCGTGCCAGAACAGCGGGACTCCGTTGTGGCGGCCGATGCAGTTCAGGCGGGCGTTGAGGACTTCCTTACAACGTCGGCCGGTGAAGACGAGCGTTACCCAGATGTCCCGCAGGCCCCTGTCGCCGGGATCGCTGGCCGCCAGGCGGGCCAGGTTGTCGGGGTGGGCGAGGGCGCGGGCGACGTCGTCGGGGTAGGGGCGGCGGCGTCCGACTTTGATGCCGCTGGTGGGGAGCGCGACGATGAATGCGCGGTGCAGTCCGGCGCGTTCGGCCTCGCCCGACTCGAGTGCCTCTCGAAGGAGCTGGCGAAGGCCGTTGAGGAGCCCGCCAACGGACATCTTCGTCATCCGGGTCGGTTTCCGGCCTCCTCTTTGGGTGGGAAAGGCGAGCGAGGGCAGTCCGTGTTCGGCGCGGTGGCGCTGGTCAGTGAGGAAGTCGATCATGTGGTCTGCGGTCAGCAGCGCGGGGTCGTGGCCGCCCTCCGGTGCCTGGGCCTCAAGGTAGGCACTCAGTTCCATGCAGCCGCGCCGTCTGGTCTCGAGGGGGTTCCTGCTGCGGGGAGGAGCCTTGACCAGCCGGTCTGCCAGAGACTCCCAGAGCAGGTCACGCAGCCAGCGCTGCGAGATGCCGCTGAGGTCGAACAGGCCGTCGCATTCCTCGATCCGGACGCCGAAGTGCCCCAGGTCGATGAAGCCCGCGTCCTTGGTGTCCTGCCGGGTGAAGTAGATCAGGCGCAGGTAACGCAGCATCGTCTTCACGATCTTGCGTGAGACCTGTCGGCAGCGTCCGACGTCGAGATCTGCCAGCGAGTCGGCCCCCTGCCGACGGCAGTCCTCCGCGACGTGCTGGAGCCACTGGACAGGCCACGGGTTGCCTTCCACGGGCATCTGTGTGTGCTGGAACATCGACCACTGGATCTCACGCTTCACCAGCGGACGCAGACGAAGCAGGCTCAGGCAGCCGTTCATCCGCGCGATCGGGCCGGTCTCGGTGCACCACCGCCGGAAGCGGGCTTCGTCGGTGTAGGTCACCGGGATGGGCTTGCCGAAGTCGGCCAGCCATCTGCCCCAGTTCTTGGGCAGGTTGGCGCCGCCGGGCTGCCCCTCGCTCTTGTAGCGGTAGCGGTGCCGACTGCACAGCCCCAGAGGACTCACTGCCTGATCGGGGCAGACATCGACCCGGCACTTGCCGAACGGCACGAACGCGGACTCGGACGCCAACCACCCGTCGAGATCGGCCAGTTGTCCCTGCCGCTGCTGCCGCAGACGGTGCTGATACCAGCGGTCCACGTGCAGCTTGCACAACCCGATCGAGCTGGCCGCCGGAATCCCCGGACAGATCAGACAGTCCGGCGGGTCGTGCCACGACACGGTCGGCAAAGGCCGGGCGTTCTTGAGGAAGGCGTCCAGCCGCTTGCCTTCCCGCTTAAGGTTCCGCCACTCCACATCGTGGTTGAAACAGAAGTCGGCCGTGGCCTCCCGTCCCCGTTGGCACTCCGGAACACCGCAGATCCATCCGTAGACGGGATGGTCTCCGGGAACCTTGATGACGTCCGGGCGGAACAGCGGGTCGAAGGACGGGGCGTCCATCAAGGCGGTGAGGAGCTCCAACCGGTCCCGCGTGGTGCGTCCGTCCCGCCCAGGAACGATCAACGGCAAGGCCCGCAGTGCCGGTGCAGGGTGCGTCATTCGTCCTCACCCCAGACGGCCTGGAGAGCGGCCGTGAACTCGGGCGAGTGCACGTCGGGATGGCCATAGACCTCATCGACCATCCTGGCCGACACCCAGTTCCCGACGGCCTTGGCCACCATCGAGTCGCCGTTCGTGACGTCCAGCACGTCGTTGGTGATCTGGTGGCGAAAGGCCTTGGGCGTGATCCTCCCGGGCAACCCGGCCCTGCGGCCGGCTCGCCGCAGCATCCCCCGGGCGGCATCCGCGCTCCAGGGCTCTCCACGGTTCGGGCCGGCCAGCTGGATCAGCAGCATCCCGTGGCCCGTGGCGTATTCCGCGTACTCCGTCGTCATGTACTTGAAGTAGCTGCTGATCATCGCGGGGCTGGCGCGGTAGATCTCTCCGCCGGTGATCACCCCGTCAATCACCTTCCACTCCGGCTTGATCTTCGCGGCGGCCCGGTTCGGGTTGCCCCAGCGATGACAGACATGCAGGTGAGGGCTCTTGCATTCGCCGCAGGCCGCGTTCTCCCTCAGGTGCAGGTCCATCAGGTGAAGCCCAGCCAGCCCACCCGGCCGCAGGCTCGTGTCCGACAGCCACTGCAGGACCATGTCGTCGCGGGCCGTGTTCATGACGCCCCGCAACTCCTCCTTGGCCCCGTCCGGCAGCATCTTGGGGTGCCGACGCCGCGGCGGCCGCTTCGGAGCCAACGGGTTGGCCGTCATCGACGTCTTCACGTGCCCCAACAGAGCCCGGTCCCGGTCCACCCTCGTAGGTAGCCGGGTGACCGCCAGGGCCTGCATCAGCTCTTCGTTCACGCCGTTGCTGGCACACGCGTTGAGGTAGAAGCCCTTCAGGCATGCCGCCGCGACCTGGAGAGCCGAGGCGCCGTACGGACGCTGAGGAGGCACCCGCCACGGCTGCCCGTACGGCATCGGCACGTGGGCACCCACCGCCCCCATATAGCGGTGCAAGTCACGCATCGTGATCGTCTCGGTGGTCAGCCGTTCCCGGATCCGCCACCGCAAGTGATCCACCAACGAGTAGGCGTACGTCTTCTGTGACCCCGAGCCTTCGAACGGCCGCAGATACGAGTCCGCCTCCGCGTCGACCGTGCAGTCCGGCCACACGACGGTGTACGACCTGCCACCACCAGCCCTCTCCAGCACCTGCACCCGCAAGTCCCCGAGGACCACTCGACTACGTGCCACCCCTGCCTCCCCAACCGATCTCCTACACGTACTGAAAAGAACGGAGATAGTCGGTTAACCGGCACGGGTTGCCGGTGGAGGGCACCCAAACGAGGGACACGAACACTCACAGACCAGTTGGAAAAGGCCGCCGGCCGGACGTTCGCCTGGGTGGACGACGAGATCACGGCTGCCGACATGGCATGGATCGCCGAGCACCACCCGGGGGAGGCGCTGCTGCGGCGGATCGATCCGGCGCGCGGCCTGGTGGAGGAGGACTTCGAGGCGCTGGAGGCGTGGGCCCGGGAACGGGGCCAGAGCCGCCCGGGATGACCCCGCGGACGCGGGGCGCCACCGCGGCGCGTCTCGCCGCGCACGGACCGGGCCGGGCCGCGCCCCGGCGTCAGCCGTCCGCCATCTCCAGCAGCTTGAGGACGGTGTTCCAGTTGCGGGCGGTCGCCGTCACGGCCAGCGCGCGGCCGGAGAAGTCGCCCGCCAGCTTCGACCGGCCCAGCCCGCCGGGGCACCAGACGTAGACGACACGGTCGCCGATCTCGAACCGGTCGGGCGCGTACGACGCGGGGTCGACGGTACGGAACCACGCGTCGTCCGGCGCCGGCCCGGAGAGGAACACCGCGAGGAAACGGGCCGGTTCCGCGGCACCTTCCGGCAGCGGATTGCCGGCGACGACGGCCGCGAGCTCGTCCCGCGTGCGTGCGACGACCGGTATCCGCAGGCCGAACTCCTCCCGCACGACCGCCTCGACCGCCTCGGCGGTTCTCTCCGGCGGCGTGCCGGGGTCGTCGAAGACGACGTTCCCGCTGGCGACGTATGTGGCGACACCGCTGAATCCGCGGTCGGTCAGCGCCTTGCGCAGCCCCGCCATGGGGACCTTGTTCCTGCCGCCGACGTTGATGCCGCGCAGCAGGGCGATCTGCTTGCCCACGCCCGTCGCCTCCCTTCGCTCTCCGGCCTGCGCGCCCGTGCCCGACGGCCGGGCACGGGCCGTCCTTCTCGCACCGTCAGAACAGCGGTTCCGGCAGCACGCCTTCCAGTGCCAGCAGGCTCCGCTTGGTGTCCAGGCCGCCGCCGAAGCCGCCCAGGCCGCCGTCGCTCTCGATCACGCGGTGGCAGGGCACCACGATCGGCAGCGGGTTCGACGCCATGGCCCGGCCGACCGCCTGCGCGGCGCCGGGCTCCCCGACGCGGTCGGCGAGGAACTGATAGCTGACGACCGAGCCGAACGGCACCCGGGCCGCCAGCTCCTCCAGCACCCGCCGGCTGAAGCCGTCGGACAGCGACCAGTCCAGCTCCAGCCGGAACTCCTTCAGCTCGCCCGCGAAATACGCCCGCAACTGGCTCTCGGCCACCGCTATGTGCTCGGCCGCACGCGCCGGCTCCTCCGCCTCGCCCGCGCCCGCGGCGTCCTGCCGGGCGTGGAACCCGACCTTGACCAGACCCCGGTCCGTGGCGGCGAGCAGCAGCGGGCCGATCGGCGAGCCGACCACCCGGCGGCCCGTCCGCGGTGCGATGGCATCGGTGGCGTTCATGCCGCGAGCGTAGGACACGGCACTGACAGCCGCCTCCGCCCGCCCCCGGCCCTCGCAGGACAGGACAAATCGACCGCGTACCGATTGCGTATCGGCTGGGCCGAGCGCTGCCGAACCATTCCGGTCGCGACTCGCACAGACCTACGATTCCCCCCTGGTTGCCCACTACATCTGTCGATACGTCCGCCGCCGTCCCGTCCCCAGACACACGCCCTCAGTAGACCCGGGAGTTCCTCCGTGCTCGCTGCCCCCGTGCCCGTCGACGGGCTCACGTACGGCCTGCTCACCCCCGCCACCGCCTTCATCATGGCCGCGGCCGGCAGCGCCCTGGGGCTGCGCTGCACCATGCGCGCGCTGACCGTCGAGCCCGCGCGGCGGGCAGGCTGGCTGCTGCTGGGCGCGGTGGCCATCGGCACGGGCGTCTTCACCATGCACTTCATCGCCATGATGGGCTTCACCGCCGAGTCCGTTCACCTCAACTACGAGGTGCCGATCACGCTGGCGAGCCTCGGCGTCGCCATCGTCGTCGTCGGCATCGGCCTCTTCACCGTCGGTTACCTCGGCCGCACCGCGTTCGCCCTCACCGCGGGCGGCATCGTCACCGGGCTCGGGATCGCGGCCATGCACTATCTGGGCATGGCCGGCATGAAGATGGACCGGGGGCGGCTGGTCTATGACGGCACGGTCGTGGCGCTGTCCGTGCTCATCGCCGTGGTGGCCGCCACGGTGGCGCTGTGGCTGTCGATGACCGTCAAGAGCTTCGGCGCCGCGGTGGTCGCCGCGCTCATCATGGGCGTGGCCGTCTCCGGCATGCACTACACGGGGATGGCGGCGCTGGAGGTGCACGCCCGCGTCACCAACGCGGTGGCGGAGGGCAGGAGCCCCGCGGAGATCCTCGCGCCGATCCTGATCGGGCCCGTGCTGCTCCTGGTGTTCGTCGGTCTGTTCGTCGGCATGGACCCGCTGGAGAACGAGTGGCGGGTGCCCGTGGAGGACGAGGGCATCGCCGGGGGGTACGCCGCTCCCGAGCCGGCGGGCTCGGGAGCGGCGTCCTCCTTCGAGAGGGGCGGCGGCCGGCCGGGCGGAGTGTGACGCCGGGGGCTTACCGCCCGCCGTCCCCGGTCCGCACCCGGACGCCCCCGGCCGCTACTCCGCGGCGACCCGGAATCCGGCGTTCTCCAGTGCTTCGGCGATCACGTCGGGCTTGTTGGTGATGATGCCGTCCGCGCCCCACCCGGCCAGCTCCACGGCCCGCGCCGGGTCGTCGACCGTCCAGGTGTACGCCTCCAGCTTCTTGCCGTGCGGCCCGTCAAGGGCGTGGACGGCCGCGTAGTACTCCGCCGACATGGTGCCGTGGTTGGAGTTGATCTGGTCCGCGAAGGCGGCGTACTCGGGCAGGTCCGCCACCTCGGGAGCGCCGAGGAAGCCGGTCTTCACATCCGGCCGCAGCTCGTGCACGGTCTTGATGGAGTCCGCGCCGAAGCTCTGCACGACCAGCTTGTTCTTCACCGCCGCGCGGCTCAGCCAGCCGGTCTTGCGCAGTTCGGTGAGGATCTCCTCCTCGATCCCCGGGTACGCTTCCGGCTTTTTGATCTCCAGCACCAGCTTCTGGCGGTTCTGCGTGACCCGCTGCATGTACTGCTTCAGCGTCGGCACCCGCGTGCCCGCCCACTCCTCGCCCTTCCAGCTCCCGGCGTCGAGCGTGCTGATCTCCTTCCAGGTGAAGTCGGCCACCTTCCAGGGCGCGCGGTCGGGGAAGAGCTCCTCCACGTTGGTGGTCCGGGCGAGGTTGTCGTCGTGCATGATGACCAGCTCACCGTCCTTGCTGCGCTGCACGTCGTTCTCGACCCAGTCGATCCCTCTCTCACGGGCCAGGTCGATGGCCGGAAGGGTGTTCTCGGGGGCGTCGGCGGAGGCGCCGCGGTGCGCGACGGTCACGACCGGTGCGGGGGCGGCGGAGTCGGCTGCGGGCTCGGCGGCGGTGGCGGTGGCGGACGTGGCGGCAGCGGTGAACATGAGACCGGCCAGGGCCGTCAGAGCGCCGGACGCGCGCAGAAGCGTGCGGGAGGGCATGCAGTCTCCTCGACTAGAGGTGATCACTTACGCCGCAGGGTCCCAGTGGCAGGCGACAGAGTACGAGGCCGCGGATGGCCAGAGATTGAACGCCGATATCGGCGCGGTGAACGCGGGCCGGTGACGGTCGGCGCAGGTGACAGGCTTGTGGAAGCGCTTGCTATGCCGTTTTGGACATCATGGATCTGGCCGGAAATCATCTGGTCGGCTCACCGGGACGTTCGGTATTGGGCCAGGTCGGCGAGGGCGCCGGAGCGATCCGCGTCGCGTTGTCAGTGGCGGGTCGTACGGTGGGGGCATGCGGCCCGTCACAGACATCGAACGCACCATGGCGCCCTTCGAGGTCGTCAGCCCGTATCGGCCGAGCGGCGACCAGCCCGCCGCCATCGACGAGCTCGAACGGCGGATCCGGGCGGGCGAGCGGGACGTCGTGCTGCTCGGCGCGACCGGCACGGGCAAGTCGGCGACGACCGCCTGGATGGTCGAGCGGCTGCAGCGCCCCACGCTGGTCCTCGCGCCCAACAAGACACTGGCCGCCCAGTTGGCGAACGAGTTCCGTGAACTCCTGCCGAACAATGCGGTGGAGTATTTCGTCTCGTACTACGACTACTACCAGCCCGAGGCGTACGTCCCCCAGACGGACACGTACATCGAGAAGGACTCCTCGATCAACGAGGAGGTGGAGCGGCTGCGCCACTCCGCGACGAACTCGCTGCTCACCCGGCGCGACGTCATCGTGGTCGCCTCCGTCTCCTGCATCTACGGCCTGGGCACGCCGCAGGAGTACGTCGACCGGATGGTCCCGCTGAAGGTCGGCGAGGAGATCGACCGGGATCAGTTGCTGCGCCGCTTCGTCGACATCCAGTACACCCGCAACGACCAGGCGTTCACGCGCGGCACGTTCCGGGTCCGCGGCGACACCGTCGAGATCTTCCCGGTGTACGAGGAGCTGGCCGTCCGGATCGAGATGTTCGGGGACGAGATCGAGGCCCTGTCCACGCTCCACCCGCTGACGGGCGAGGTCATGAGCGAGGACGACGCGCTGTACGTCTTCCCCGCCTCGCACTACATCGCCGGCCCCGAGCGCATGGCCAAGGCCGTCGCCGGCATCGAGACCGAGCTGGACGAGCAGCTCGGCTCGCTGGAGAAGCAGGGCAAGCTGCTGGAGGCGCAGCGGCTGCGCATGCGCACGACGTACGACCTGGAGATGCTCCAGCAGATCGGCACCTGCTCCGGCGTCGAGAACTACTCACTGCACATGGACGGCCGCGAGACCGGTTCCCCGCCGCACACCCTGCTGGACTACTTCCCGGAGGACTTCCTCCTCGTCATCGACGAGTCGCACGTCACCGTCCCGCAGATCGGCGCCATGTACGAGGGCGACGCCTCCCGCAAGCGCACCCTCGTCGACCACGGCTTCCGGCTGCCCTCCGCGCTGGACAACCGCCCGCTGAAGTGGGAGGAGTTCCTGGAGCGCATCGGGCAGACGGTCTACCTCTCCGCCACCCCCGGGCCGTACGAGCTGTCCCGTGGCGACGGTGTCGTGGAGCAGATCATCCGGCCCACCGGGCTCGTGGACCCCGAGGTCGTCGTCAAGCCGACCGAGGGGCAGATCGACGACCTGGTGCACGAGATCCGCACCCGCGCGGAGAAGGACGAGCGCGTCCTCGTCACCACGCTGACGAAGAAGATGGCCGAGGACCTCACGGACTACTTCCTGGAGCTGGGCATCCAGGTGCGCTATCTGCACAGCGACGTCGACACGCTGCGCCGCGTCGAGCTGCTGCGCGAGCTGCGCGCCGGGGAGTACGACGTCCTGGTGGGCATCAACCTGCTGCGTGAGGGCCTGGACCTGCCGGAGGTCTCCCTGGTGGCCATCCTCGACGCCGACAAGGAGGGCTTCCTCCGCTCGGGCACCTCGCTCATCCAGACCATCGGCCGTGCCGCGCGCAACGTCTCCGGCCAGGTGCACATGTACGCGGACAAGATCACGCCGGGTATGGAGAAGGCGATCGACGAGACCAACCGGCGCCGCGCCAAGCAGATCGCGTACAACGAGGCGCACGGCATCGATCCGCAGCCCCTGCGCAAGAAGATCAATGACATCGTCGCGCAGATCGCCCGCGAGGAGGTCGACACCGAGGCGCTGCTCGGCTCGGGCTACCGGTCCACGAAGCCGGACGCCCCGGCGAAGGCGCCGGTGCCGGAGCTGCGGCAGAAGCCCGGGCCCGGCCGCGGTGCCGAGGCCGCCGCGGCGCCCACGGAAACGCCTGCCGCCGACCTCGCCGCGCAGATCGAGGACATGACCGCCCGGATGCGGTCCGCCGCGGCGGACCTCCAGTTCGAAGTGGCGGCCCGGCTGCGGGACGAGGTGGCGGAGATGAAGAAGGAGCTGCGCCAGATGAAGGAGGCGGGGCTGTCGTAGGGCCGGGGTGGTGCGGGGCGAGGGAGCGCCCCCCGGGCGTACGCGGGGCGTGGCCGTCCGGGAGCGCACGACCGGTGATGTGTAGCAGGAGCGCCACAAATCCTCCTCCGGGGGGAGCACAGTGCCGCTGTCCTGCGTAATGTGCGTGGCAGCGCGCCGGTCATGGCGTGTTCGGAGCAGGAGGGGAACGTAAGCGTGTCGATCAACTTGTCCAAGGGTCAGGCCATCAGCCTGCAGAAGTCCGATGGCGGCACCCTCAGTGCGGTCCGCATGGGGCTCGGCTGGCAGGCCGCCGAACGGCGCGGTCTTTTCGGTAAGCGCACGCGCGAGATCGACCTCGACGCCTCCGCCGTGCTCTTCGCCGACAAGGAGCCCGTCGACGTGGTCTTCTTCCGCCACCTCGTCAGTGACGACGGCTCGGTGCGGCACACCGGCGACAACCTCGTCGGCGGCGCCGGCCAGGGCGGTGACGACGAGTCGATCCTGGTGGACCTGCAGCGCGTGCCGGTGCACATCGACCAGATCGTCTTCACCGTGAACTCCTTCACCGGCCAGACCTTCGAAGAGGTGCAGAACGCCTTCTGCCGCCTCGTGGACGAGACCAACGGCCAGGAGCTGGCGCGCTACACGCTCACCGGCGGCGGCACGTACACCGCCCAGATCATGGCGAAGGTGCACCGTGCGGGGTCGGGTTGGGGCATGACCGCCCTCGGTTCGCCCGCCAACGGCCGTACCTTCCAGGACCTCATGCCGTCGATCCAGCCGCTTCTCTGAGGGCGACGACACGACACGACCGGTTTCCGAGGCATGACGCGACGTCGACGGCCGCAGCGAGTGCAGGGGAGGGCCGCATGACGGCCGAGTTGGTCCGCGGGCAGAACCATCTGCTGCCGCAGACCCGGGTGGAGATCAGGATTTCGGCGGGCAGCCCGGTGACGCCGGGCGCCACGCTGGGGGGAGAGGACGGCAGGGTCAGCGACCCCGGCCGGATCGCGCACCCCGGTGCGCCGCAGGTGCCGGGCCTTGAGGTGCCCGGCCAGGCCGCGGCTGAACACCGGCTGGCGGTGGATCTGGAGGAGGTCCCACCGGACGTGCAGCGCGTGCACGTGCTGCTGGCGCTGCCCGCGGGGGTGCCGGGGCCGCGGAGCTTCGGCGCGCTCGCACCGCCGTCGGTGGCGGTCACGGGCCTCGACGGCACGGCGATCGCACGGTTCGTCATCACCGGCCTGGACACCGAGTCGGCGGTCACGGCCGTGGAGCTGTACCGGCGGGGCGACGCGTGGAAGATCCGGGCCGTGGGCCAGGGGTATGCGGGCGGCCTCGCCGCCATGCTCGCGGACCAGGGCCTGCCGGAGGCGCAGCAGCTCGCCGCGGACATCGAACGGGCCGTCGCCGAAGGGCTCGCGCGCGCCGTCGCCCCGGCGCCGCCGCCGACCGCCGGCCAGCCGACCGGGGCGGGCGTCCGGCGTCCGCAGCCGGGGGCCGAGGAGCGGCAGGCGCAGGCCGGGCCCGTCGACTACCGCCACCCGCGGCGCGCCGCGGCGGCGGGTGCCGCGGGCGCCTCGGGAAGTGGGCCGGCCGCGTCCGGTACGCCGCGCGCCCCCGCGTCCGCCGCAGCGCCCCCGCCCCCGGGGGTAGGGGCCGGCGCGGGCGCGGGAGCACGGCCGGGCGCCCCTGCGAGCGCGGGCAGCGCCTCCGCGGGCGGCGTACCGCCGCAGGCCGATCGCGCCTCGGCCCCCGCCGAACCGGTCGCGGGTGACGCCCCCGGCTGGAGCATGGAGGAGCGGCTGTACAACCAGGTCTGGGGCATGTTCGAGGACCTGGCCCGTACGGTCGCCGCGTACCGCAGCGCCGTCGACTTCGCCGACTCCCGGATGGACCGCGAGCTCGACCGGCTTCTGGCCGATCCCCGCGCCCGCATGGGCTCCATCGCCGACTCGGCGCGCGCCGAGGTGCTCGCCCGCCACTCCACCCTGGTGGACCGGGCCCGCGAGGTGCTCGACCGCGACCTCGGGCAGCTCGTCGCCGAGGCCGGTGTCGTCGAGCCCGCGCTGCCGCCCGCGTTCGCCTCCTGGGCGAGCCCGGTGTGGCACGAGTACGAGGTGCCCGCGGACAGCCCGATGGCCCTGCGCCTGGGCGACCTCCACCTGCCCGAGCACACGGAGCTGCGCATCCCGCTGCTCGTCCGGCTGCCGCTGGAGCGCGGCCTGTGGGTGGACAGCGGCACGTCCTCGCTCGGCCCCGGCGCCCTCGAAGGCGACCCGGAGCACGGCTTCCCGGACTCCGGGGAGCGGCGCGCACTGGCGCTCGACACCGCCGTGGCGCACGCCGCGCGGCTGCTGTCGGTGCACCCCGCGGGCGAGTTCAACGTCCACTTCATCGATCCGGGCGGCACGGCCACCGCGGCGCTCACCCCGCTGCTCCACTCCGGCGTCCTCGCCGAGCCGCCGCCGAAGGGCGCCGCGGGCGTCACCGACACCCTCACCCGGCTGACTCAGCGCATCGACCTCGTCCAGATGGCGCTGCGGTCCGGCGCCACCGACGCGCTGCCGCCGGACCTGGACCCCGCGCAGCAGCTCCTCGTGGTCAACGACTTCCCGCACGGCTTCGACGACCGTGCCATCAACCAGCTCCGCTATCTCGCGGACGAGGGCCCGTCGGTGGGGGTGCACCTGCTCGTCGTCGCCGACCGCGAGGACGCCAAGGGCTACGGCCCGCTGCTGGACCCGTTCTGGCGCGGCATGCTGCGCCTCACCCCCACCCCGGACGACCACCTGGCCGACCCCTGGATCGGCCACGCCTGGACGTACGAACCGGCGCGCGCGCCGATGGGCAGCCGGGTGCTGGAACAGGTGCTGGCCCAGGTCGCGGCGGCCCGCCGCGCGCTGCGCCGCTGACCGGTCGGTCCCGCCCCACGTACGGCCCGCAGGCAGCACGCCTGCGGGCCGTTTCGCGCCCTGCGCGTGAACCGTCTGCATACCCTTCTGACGTGCACATTTGAAGTAAACTTTGCCATTGTTTGGCTCGTTCTATACAGTCGACGGCTGGGGGTGAGCTTCCCGTTCCTCAGGAAGGCACGCCCGGCAACCAGGACACTGAACATGCCGGACTTGCCGCGGAGGACGAGTGGACGTATCGCTGACCCTGTGGGTGCTCACGATCGTGGGCCTGTGTGCCCTGATCGGCGCCGACTTCTTCGTCGGCCGGAAGCCCCACGAGGTGACCCTCAGAGAGGCGGGCATCTGGACGATCATCTGGATCGTCCTCGCCGGGCTCTTCGGTGTCGGGCTCCTGATCTTCGGCGACGGCCAGGCGTCCGGTGAATTCTTCGCCGGTTACGTCACGGAGAAGTCGCTCAGCGTCGACAACCTCTTCATCTTCGTGATCATCATGAGCAAGTTCGCGGTGCCGCCGCGGTACCAGGCACGCGTGCTCATGGTCGGCGTCCTCATCGCGCTCGTGATGCGCGCGGCCTTCATCGCCGCCGGCGCCGCGCTGATCGCGTCCTTCTCCTGGGTCTTCTACCTCTTCGGCGCGTTCCTCATCTACACCGCCTGGAAGCTCGTCCAGGAGGCCAGGGGCGGCGGCGAGGAAGAGGAGTGGGAGGAGAACCGGCTGCTCAAGATGGTCGAGCGCCGCTTCGCCGCCACGGACAAGTACCACGGCACGAAGCTCTTCATCACCGAGAACGGCAAGCGGCTGATGACGCCGATGCTGATCGTCATGCTGGCGATCGGCACCACGGACCTGCTCTTCGCGCTGGACTCCATCCCCGCGATCTTCGGCCTGACCCAGGACCCGTACATCGTCTTCACCGCCAACGCCTTCGCGCTGATGGGCTTGCGGCAGCTCTACTTCCTGATCGGCGGCCTGCTCAAGAAGCTGGTCCACCTCTCGTACGGGCTGTCGGCCATCCTCGGCTTCATCGGCGTGAAGCTGGTGCTCCACGCGCTGCACGAGTCCGGGGTCCACGTCCCCGAGATCAGCACGGCGGTCTCCCTGAGCGTCATCGGCGGCGTCCTGGTCCTCACGACGCTCACCAGCATCCGCGCCTCCCGCCGCCTGGAGGCGGAGCCGGAGGAGAAGCGGGTGGAGCCCGCGGACGCCCGCCGCCCGGGCCCGGGCGGCGACTGACGGCCCCGTGACTGTGCCCTGCCCCGGAGGGCGTCCGGGGCAGGGCACGTACGGCTCACCGCGTCAGCGGGGCGCGTGGGACGCCGCGAAGGCGACGAACGAGGCCCATGCCTCGGGGGAGACCGTGAGGACCGGACCGGAGGGGTCCTTGGAGTCGCGCACGTGCACCCGTTCCGCTGCGGCGGCCACCTCCACGCAGTCGCCGCCGCCTGATCCGCTGTAGCTGCTCTTCTTCCACGCGGCGGCCACCTCCACGCAGTTGCCGCCGTCCGATCCGCTGTAGCTGCTCTTCACCCATGCCAACTCACGCGAGATGCCGGCGTCCACTGCCTGCTCCACGTTCATAGCTCTCCTGCCAGGCGGTCGATGAACTGTGCCGATTCGTCGGGGTTCAGTGCCACTGAGCGCATCTTTCCATACCGGTGCGTGAACGCGCTGACACGGTCCGGTTCGGAGATCACGAACCCGGCCTCCTGCGACTCCACGTATCCCACCACCTCGTGCTCCGACGTCTCCATGACGATCATGGGCCCGTTGAGTCCGGGGTGGAAGCCGCAGGTCCAGGGCATCACCTGGACCTCCACGTGCGGCAGGGACCCGTGCTTGCGCAGCGCCTCCAACTGCTCGCGCTGTACGCGCTTCCCGCCCACCGGGTTACGCAGCGCCGCCTCGCCGATGACGAAGCACAGCTCCACCGGCTTCTTCCGCGTGAGCAGCCGCTGCCGCGACACGCGGGCTTCCACGCCCTGTTCGATCTCGTCCCCGGACAGGGGCGGACAGTGCGCCGAGAACAGCGCCCGCGCGTAGTCCTCCGTCTGCAACAGCCCCGGCACCAGCAGCGGGTTCCAGTCGTGCCGGCTCAGCGCCTCCTCTTCCAGCAGCGCGACGTCCCGGAAGAACTCCGGGAGCTTCGCCCGGTCGACCTCCTCCTGCAGCACCATCAGCGTGCCCTGTGCGTCGAGTTCCCGCTCCGCGCCCCGGGTGAAGGCCAGCTTCGCGGGACGCCTGGCCTGCTCGATGGCCGCGACCGTTTCGTAGGAGTAGCCCACCGCCTCGGCGAGCTGGAGCTGCGTCAAGCCCGCGCGGTGACGGTGGAGCTTGACCAGCTTCGCGTACGCGACCCAGGTGGGCGGAGGCGCGTCCTTCTCCTTCCTGACGCGCCTTCCCGCCTTTCGCTGTTTCCTTGCCTGCTCGCCGCTCGTGCCCATGCGCGTCACCCCTCGTCTGACTGAGACGCGGCCAGGCTATGCGGGTGATCGAGGGACTACGCTGCGAAGCGGGGATGCGTCCCCGTCAAGGGTGATGCCGGCTGCTCCCGTTCGGCTTCCGCCGGAGGCCGGGGGAGGCCGCAGCGCTGGATTGCGCTGCGGCCTCCCGGCGAGCCCTTCTTCAGGCGGTCAGGAGCCGTCGATGCCGAAGAACGACACAGCCGCGCCGGCCATGCCGCTCGCGGGCAGGCTGTGGCCGGCGCCCTGGACGCTGATGGCCTCGACCTGCACGGTCCCGCCGGAGTCGGCGAACCGGTCGCGCATCCAGCCGGGCTGCGGCTGGTCCGACGAGGTCGGGGTCTGGCTCAGCCCGAAGACGTCGGTCCACTGCTCGACCGCTTCCCCGTGAAGCTGGTACGGCACGAGGGGGTCCGCGGTGCCGTGCCAGAGCTGTACCCGGGGGCGTTCGCCGGTGTGGCCCGGGTACGCGGAGCGGACCGCGTCGCCCCACTGCTGCGGAGACTGGTTCAGGTTCCCGCTCACGCACTGGCTGGTCCACGGCGGGAAGTCGGCCTCGTTCGCGAAGCAGGTGAAGGGAACGCCCATGAACGACGCCCCGGCCTTGAACACGTCCGGGTAGACGGCGAGCAGGGCTTGCGTCTCCATGCCGCCGGACGAACTGCCGGTGGCGAATACCCGTTCCGGGTCGCCGCCGTGCTGCTGCTCGGCGTAGCCGACCATCGAGACGATCGACGCGGGATCGCTGCCGCCGCCGTGGGTCTTGGACTCCTGAGACCACACGTCGAAGCAGTTGCCCATCGCCGTCTGCTTCGTCGCGGTCGGGTAGATGACGATGAACCCGTGCTGATCTGCCAGCGAGATGAACTCGCTGGACCCGGCGAAGCCCGGACCCGAGCCGCCGCAGCCGTGCATGGCGACGACGATCGCCGGGTTGGCGGGAGTGGAATCCGGAACATAGATGTGCATGCGCAGATTGCCGGGATTGTCGCCGAAGTTGGTGACCTCGACGAGTTGGGCCGCGGTTGCCGACGTCGGTGCGGCGATGCCGGCGAGGGCGATGAGTAAGCCGCTGGCGATGGCGGCGAGTGCGGCTCTGATGCGAGTCATGCTGCCTCCTGTTCTGGCCCCGCCCGCATCAAGTTAGGCAACTTTGAAACGACCGTCAATGATGTGTCAAACATTGGCCGAAGGGCGCTGTGCCTCTGTGTCGGCCATGGTCGAGAGCCGCGCCGCGGCGAGTTCGTGCGCGGGGCCGATCAGCTCGGCCTGCCGGGTCCGGAACATCTCCTGTGCCCGCACGCCCGGCCACTCCGGCGGCAGCAGCGCCGGCGGCAGCCGCGGGTCCTGGCGGATCAGCAGCAGCCACTCCGCGGTCATCCGCGTGCGCTGCGACAGCGCGTCCCACTCACTGAAGGCGCCGCCCGACCAGCGGTCGAGGAAACCGCGGTAGCTCGCGGCGAGGGCTCGCAGGTCCCACGCCTCCCGGGCGATCTTCGCCGGATCGCTCCCCAGCGCCGCCTCGCCCCGGAAGACCGTCACGTGGTCGAGCAGGTCCAGTTCGGACAGCAGCTCCGAGACATCCGTCGTACCCGGCGAGACCCACAGCCCACTGCGCAGGAGGGCGAACCCGGCCCATCCCAGCCGGGTCCGCAGCGCGTGCCGGTCGGCGCGCCGCGTCTCCGGCACGGAGAACGCCAGCAGAGTCCAGCGGCCGTCCCACTCGCGGTCCACGATGTCGGCCTCCAGCATGCGCAGGCCGTCGCGCAGCACCGCGACCCCGCGCGGTGCCAGCCCGAAGAAGACCTGACGGCCACTGCGTACCGGCCGCAGGAGGCCGCGGCGTGCCATCCGGGTCACGGCCGCCCGCGTGGCGTGCTCGCCGACCCCCAGCCGGTTCAGCACCGCGATGATGCTGCCCGCGGAGACGGCCACGCCGCGGTCGAGCACCTGGTCGCCGAAGAGGGCGAGCAGAAGGGTCTGGGGGCGCACGGCCCGCCCGACGTCGTCCGAGGCGTCCACCGGCTCCCTCCACGGTCCCTCCCGCCGGTGCGGGGCTGCGACAGGCTACCTCCGCGGGGGGCGCCGTCCGCTCAGGTCCTCGCTCTCACCAGCCACGTTCGCGCCACTCCGCAAGGTGGGGTCGCTCCGCGCCCAGGGTGGTGTCATGGCCGTGGCCGGGATAGACCCAGGTCTCGTCCGGCAGCTCCGCGAAGATCTTGGTCTCGACGTCGTGGAGGAGGGACCTGAAGCGCTCCGCGTCACCCCAGGTGTTGCCCACGCCGCCCGGGAAGAGGCAGTCGCCGGTGAAGACGTGCGGGTGCCCGTGGGGGTCGTCGTAGATCAGGGCGATGGAGCCCGGGGTGTGGCCGACGAGGTGGCGGGCGGTGAGGGGGATGCGGCCCACCGTGATCGTGTCGCCGTCGTCCACGAGGACGTCCGTGGGGAAGTCGATGTCGGCCGCGTCCGCGCGGCCGGCGTAGGTGCGGGCACCCGTGGCGGTGGCGACCTGGGCCAGGGCCTGCCAGTGGTCGCCGTGGCCGTGGGTGGTGACCACGGAGGTGATGCCGTCGGGGCCGATGAGGGTGAGCAGCGTCTGGGGCTCGTTCGCGGCGTCGATCAGCAACTGCTCGTCCGTCGCGCGGCAGCGCAGCAGATAGGCGTTGTTGTTCATCGGCCCGACGGCGACCTTGGAGATCATCAGGTCCGTCAGCTCGTGCACGTCGGCGCCCTCGCCGACCGTGACCTTGCCCGTGTACGACATGGGGACAGTTTCTCAGAGCGGGGGCAGGGTCGGCAGCACGGCGCCGTCCTCAGCGCGTAGGCCCGTGCCCGTGGTCCGGCCGGCGAGCCAGCCCATCAGGGCGTACGGGGCGCCGGTGACCCGCACCGGAGCGCCGGCGGACCGCGGGGCGCCGGTGGTCCAGGTGGTGCCGTCGGGGGCGGAGAGCGACAGGGGCGGGACGTCCTCGTTGCCCGCGAAGCGGGCCGTGAGGAAGTCGATCTCCCGGTCCACGAAGTCGGCCGGAAGCTGGTCCAGCGTGTAGCCCGCGTCCAGGTCCACGTGGTGCAGCTCCACCTCCACCAGCCGCCGGAACGGGATCCGCGCCATGACATCCGTCACGCCGTTGCGCAGCTCACAGCGGGCGGACCAGCCGTCCGCCGGGAGGTCCGCCGCCGTCTTCGCCAGCCGGGCCGCCGTGGCCCGCAGGTCGTCGAGCTGCTCGGCGAGCGGGCGGGGGGCGCCGGCGTCGATGTCGGCGTCCCGGGCTTCGTCGCTCGGGTACATGGGGCGGCCGGAGAGCACGTTGACCAGGGCGTCCGCGTTCCGGGCGAGGTGGGTGAGCACGTGGCCCCGGGTCCAGCCGGGCAGCGCGCTCGGGGCCCTCACCGCGGTGTCGTCGAGGCGGACGGCGCGGTCGATCAGATTGTCGGTGGCGGTTCGTAGGGTGGCCATATCGCGTACGGCGTCGTACGTGCGACCTGCGCTTTCTGTCATCGGTCCCCCTGGAGGCGAGCGGGTGGGAATGCCGGGCCCGGCTTCGTTGTCAGACCCAGACGTTAGCGTGTGGCTCGATGGGAGAAAGCCGCGGACAGCTCCGCGGCCACCCCCATACGCTTGACAAGGGGTGCCGTCCGTCCGGACGGTCCCCGTCGCTCATCAAGAAAGGTCCGACCGGCGTGGCCGACCGTCTCCTCGTGCGTGGCGCTCGCGAGCACAATCTGAAGAACGTCTCTCTCGACCTCCCCCGCGACTCCCTCATCGTCTTCACGGGACTCTCGGGGTCCGGCAAGTCGTCCCTGGCGTTCGACACGATCTTCGCCGAGGGCCAGCGTCGCTACGTCGAGTCGCTGTCCAGCTACGCCCGGCAGTTCCTCGGCCAGATGGACAAGCCCGACGTCGACTTCATCGAGGGACTGTCGCCGGCGGTCTCGATCGACCAGAAGTCCACGTCGCGCAACCCGCGGTCCACGGTCGGCACGATCACCGAGGTCTACGACTATCTGCGGCTTCTCTTCGCCCGTATCGGCAAGCCGCACTGCCCGGAGTGCGGCCGGCCGATCACGCGGCAGTCGCCGCAGGCGATCGTGGACAAGGTGCTCGCGCTCCCGGAGGGCAGCCGCTTCCAGGTGCTGTCGCCGCTGGTGCGCGAGCGCAAGGGCGAGTTCGTGGACCTCTTCTCCGACCTGCAGTCGAAGGGGTACAGCCGGGCGCGGGTCGACGGGCAGACGTCGTCGCTGACCGATCCGCCCAAGCTGAAGAAGCAGGAGAAGCACACGATCGAGGTGGTCGTCGACCGCCTCACGGTCAAGGAGAGCGCGAAGCGCCGGCTGACGGACTCCGTCGAGACCGCCCTCGGACTCTCCGGCGGCATGGTCATCCTCGACTTCGTCGACCTGGACGAGGACGACCCGGACCGCGAGCGGATGTACTCCGAGCACCTGTACTGCCCGTACGACGACCTGTCGTTCGAGGAGATGGAGCCGCGCTCCTTCTCGTTCAACTCGCCGTTCGGCGCCTGCCCGGACTGCACGGGCATCGGCAGCCGGATGGAGGTCGACCCGGAGCTGATCGTCCCCGACCCGGACAAGTCGCTGGACGAGGGCGCGATCCACCCGTGGTCGCACGGCCACACCAAGGACTACTTCGCCCGGATCGTCGGCGCGCTCGCCGACGACCTCGGCTTCCGCACCGACATCCCGTGGGCGGGGCTGCCGCAGCGGGCGCAGAAGGCGCTGCTGCAGGGACACCGGACGAAGATCGAGGTGCGCTATCGCAACCGGTACGGGCGCGAGAGGTCGTACACCACGGCCTTCGAGGGCGCCGTGCCGTTCGTCAAGAGGCGGCACGCGGAGGCGGAGAGCGACGCCAGCCGCGAGCGCTTCGAGGGGTACATGCGCGAGGTCCCCTGCCCGACCTGCAACGGGACGCGGCTGAAACCGGTCGTCCTCGCGGTCACGGTGCAGGGCAGGTCGATCGCCGACATCTCGGCGATGTCGATCAGCGACTGCGCCGACTTCCTCGGCGCGATGGAGCTGAACGACCGCGAGAAGACCATCGCCGAGCGGGTGCTGAAGGAGGTCAACGAGCGGCTGCGCTTCCTGGTCGACGTGGGCCTGGACTACCTGTCGCTCAACCGCGCCGCCGGCACCCTCTCGGGCGGCGAGGCCCAGCGCATCCGGCTCGCCACACAGATCGGCTCCGGTCTCGTCGGTGTGCTGTACGTGCTGGACGAGCCGTCCATCGGGCTGCACCAGCGGGACAACCACCGGCTGATCGAGACCCTGGTCCGCCTGCGCGACCTGGGGAACACGCTGATCGTCGTCGAGCACGACGAGGACACCATCAAGACCTCCGACTGGGTCGTCGACATCGGCCCCGGCGCCGGCGAGCACGGCGGCAAGGTGGTGCACAGCGGGTCCCTCAAGGAACTGCTCGACAACGAGGCGTCGATCACCGGGCAGTACCTGTCGGGGAAGCGGGAGATCCCCGTTCCCGAGAGCCGGCGGCCCGTCGACGGCGAGCGGGAGCTCGTCGTCCGCGGCGCGCGGGAGAACAATCTGCAGGACATCGATGTGGCGTTCCCGCTCGGGGTGCTCACGGCGGTCACCGGTGTCTCGGGGTCGGGGAAGTCGACGCTGGTCAACGACATCCTGTACACCCACCTCGCGCGCGAGCTGAACGGCGCGCGGAGCGTGCCCGGGCGGCACACCCGGGTCGACGGGGACGACCTGGTGGACAAGGTGGTGCACGTCGACCAGTCGCCCATCGGCCGGACGCCGCGCTCCAACCCCGCGACGTACACGGGTGTCTTCGACCATGTCCGCAAGCTCTTCGCGGAGACGACGGAGGCGAAGGTCCGCGGCTACCAGCCGGGCCGGTTCTCCTTCAACGTCAAGGGCGGTCGCTGCGAGAACTGTTCCGGTGACGGCACGATCAAGATCGAGATGAACTTCCTCCCGGACGTCTATGTGCCGTGCGAGGTCTGCCACGGGGCGCGGTACAACCGCGAGACCCTGGACGTGCACTACAAGGGCAAGTCCATCGCCGAGGTACTCGACATGCCGATCGAGGAGGCGCTCTCCTTCTTCGAGGCGGTGCCGGCCATCGCGCGTCATCTGAAGACGCTCAACGAGGTGGGTCTCGGGTACGTGCGGCTGGGCCAGCCCGCGCCGACGCTGTCGGGCGGCGAGGCGCAGCGGGTGAAGCTGTCGAGCGAGCTGCAGAAGCGCTCGACGGGCCGCACGGTGTACGTGCTGGACGAGCCCACGACGGGGCTGCACTTCGAGGACATCAAGAAGCTGATCGGGGTGCTGACCGGGCTGGTCGACAAGGGCAACACGGTGATCGTCATCGAGCACAACCTCGACGTCATCAAGACCGCCGACTGGGTCGTCGACCTGGGTCCGGAGGGCGGCAGCGGTGGCGGCCTGGTGGTCGCGGAGGGCTCGCCGGAGGAGGTGGCGGCGATGCCGGCCAGCCACACGGGGAAGTTCCTGCGGGAGATCCTGGGCGACCGGGTGAGCGACTCACCGCCCGCCCGGAAGCGGGTGACCGCCAAGAAGGCGGCGAAGGGCGCCAAGACGACGGCGGCCAAGGCGCCGGCGAAGAAGACGGCGGCGAAGAAGACCGCGACGAAGAAGGCGACGGCGAACCGGCGCGGCTGACGCGGTACGCGCTGCGCGCTGCCGTGCGGGTGTCGGGGGCGCCGTGGACGAGGCGGTCCGGCTCAGGGCTGGCTCTGCGGCCCGCCGCGCCGCCGAGGGCTACGCCGTGCGGCCGCGCCCGGCATGCGCGAAGAGAGCCGACGGCGAGCCGGCGCGGCTGACGCGGTATGCGCCGCGCGCTGCCGTGCGGGGTGTCGGGGGGCGCCGTGGGCCAGGCGGTCCGGCTGCGGCCCGGCGGGGCACGTCCGCGCAGCCCTCTCCCACCCGGTGTGACCTGACGCGTTCTCACATGACGTACCCGCGGCGGCAATTGTTCGGGCGGAGTTTGCGCGCGCCCTCTGGTGTAGACCACTTTCCACTGCCAGGCTGTGGCCCGCCGTGCGCACGAAGCGTGCGTTCCCGTGTCCTTCCAAGGAGAAACCGTGCTCAGAGCGGGAGTACGCAGTAAACCCTTCCGACCCAGGGCCGTCGCGGCAGCGGCGGCTTCCTTGTTGCTCCTCGGGGCCCCCGCCGCCGTCGGCCAGGAGCGGTCCGCCGCGCCCGCCGCCCCGGCCCTCCGCGCCGCCGGTCCCGTGTCCGTGCCCGCCGGCGAGGGTATGGACATCGCCTCCACCTCCCGGCCGGTCGCCCCCGGCATGGAACTGACCTCCTTCGAGCGGCTGGAGACCGACAAGTGGCTCAAGGCCGACGCGCTCAGCGTCGACCTGGGCGCCGGCACCCGCGTCGACTACCTCGGCGGCGACGTCTCCGACCGCGCCCCCGTCTCCGAGATGGCCGCCGAGCACGACCCCGGCCCCGGCCGCACCACCGTGGCCGCCATCAACGCCGACTTCTTCGACATCAACGAGACCGGCGCCCCCCTCGGCCCGGGCGTGGAGGAGGGCCGGCCCACGCACTCGCCGGCGCCCGGCGTCTCCGAGGCGGTCGGCGTCGGCCCCGACCAGGCGGGGCGTGTCCTCGATCTCTACTTCGACGGCACCCTCACCCTCCCGGACGGTGAGCACCCCCTCGGCGGCCACAACGCCGCCAACGTCCCCGCGGACGGCATCGGCGCGTACAACGCCCGGTGGGGCAGGGCCGACCGCGCCCTGACGGTCGACGGCGCCACCGAGGTCACCGAGGTCACCGTGCGGGACGGCGAGGTCGCCGAGGTGGCCGCCGGGCCCGGGACGGGTGCGATAGCCGAAGGCACCACGGTGCTGGTCGGCCGGGACACCGGTGCCAAGATCCTCGCCGGGCTCCGGCCGGGCGACGCGGTGCAGGTGGAGTACGACGTCCGCACCGACGACGGCGGCCCCGTGCCCCGCACCGCGGTCGGCGGGCGCGGCGTCCTCGTCGAGGACGGCGTACCGCAGGACTGGGAGGGCCGGCCGAACAACGCCGCCGCCCCCCGCACCGCGGTCGGCTTCTCCCGGGACGGCGGCACCATGCACGTGCTGACCGTCGACGGCCGGCAGGCGGACGCCGGCGGCGTGACACTCACGCAGTTGGCGAAGATGATGGACGCCCTCGGTGCGTACGACGCGCTGAACCTCGACGGCGGCGGCTCCTCCACCCTCGTGGCCCGCGCACCCGGCTCCGACGAGCGGTTCGTGGAGAACTCGCCGTCCGACGGCGAGGAGCGGGAGGTCCCCAACGGCCTGGCGTTCACCGCCCCCGGCGGCAGCGGCACACTCAAGGACTTCCGCGTCACCCCCGCCGCCGACCCCGCGCTCGCGCCCGGCGTCGACCCGGTGCCCGGCGGCCACCCCGACCGCGTCTTTCCCGGTCTGACCCGCGACCTCGACGCCGCCGGCTACGACGAGACGTACGGTCCCGCGCCCGGCCGCCCGTCGTGGTCGAGCAGCCCCGCCGGCGTCGGCACCGTGGACGGCGACGGCACGTTCACCGCCCGCCGCGGCGGCACCGCGAAGGTCACCGCGCGGCGCGGCGGCGCGGCCGGGAGCGTCGAACTGACCGTCCTGGACACGCTGGAGCGGATCACGCCCACCAGCGACCGCGTCGGCCTCGCCGACCCGCAGGACGAGGCGGCCTTCGGCGTCGTCGGCCGCGACGCCCACGGTGCGAGCGCACCCGTGGACCCCGCCGACGTACGCCTCGACTACGACCGCGCGCTCTTCGACATCGCCCCGGACGCGCGCAGCGGCGGCTTCACCGTACGTGCCCGCACCACCGAGCCGACCGCGTCCGGCGTGCTCAAGGCGACCGTGCAGGGGAAGGTCACGCATGTCGCCCTGACCGTGGGCCTCACCGAAGCGGAGCCGGCGGACTTCGAGGACGCGGCCGACTGGGCGTTCTCCACGGCCCGCGCGAGCGGCTCGCTCGCCCCGGAGCCCGAGGGCCACACCGGCGCCGGCATGAAGATCACGTACGACTTCTCCCAGTCCACCGCCACCCGCGCCGCCTACGTCACGCCACCGCAGCCGATCGGCATCCCGGGCCAGCCGCTGAACTTCGGGCTGTGGATCAAGGGTGACGGCAAGGGCGCCTGGCCGTCGCTGCATCTGAAGGACGGCGCGGGCGCCGACCTGGTGCTCCGCGGCGACTACGTCACCTGGCAGGACTGGAAGCAGGTCGTCTTCCAGGTCCCGGAGGGCACGCAGTACCCGCTGTCCGTCTTCCGCTTCTATCTCGCGGAGACCAAGCCCGCCAGCCAGTACAGCAGCGAGGTGGTCATCGACGAGCTGACCGCGCAGAGCCCGCCCGAGGCCGACCTGCCGCGGACGCCGGCGCACCGCGACCCGCTCATCGACTCCGGCGCCGTGACCGCGGACCGGGACTGGCGGTACGCGGTGATGTCCGACGCGCAGTTCGTCGCCCGCGAGCCGGACAGCGCGATCGTCCGGCAGGCCCGGCGCACGCTCCGGGAGATCAGGGAAGCCCGGCCGGACTTCCTCGTCGTGGCCGGCGACCTGGTCGACGAGGGCTCGCCGGAGGATCTGACGTTCGCCCGCGCGATACTGGAGGAGGAACTGGGCGATGCCGTGCCCTGGTACTACGTGCCGGGCAACCACGAGGTGATGGGCGGTTCGGTCGCCAACTTCGTCGCCGAGTTCGGCCCCGCGCAGCGGACGTTCGACCACAAGGGCACCCGCTTCCTGACCCTCGACACCTCCTCGCTGACGCTCCGCGGCGGCGGCTACGCGCAGATCGCGGAGCTGAAGCGGCAGTTGGAGGCGGCGGCGGAGGATCCGGCGGTGCGCTCGGTGACCGTCATCCAGCACGTCCCGCCGCGCGACCCGACGGCGCAGCGCGCGAGCCAGCTCAGTGACCGCAAGGAGGCGCGGGTGCTGGAGGACTGGCTGGCGGACTTCCGGGCCCGTACGGGCAAGGGCGCGGCGTTCGTCGGCGGGCACGTCGGCACGTTCCACGCCGAGCACGTCGACGGGGTGCCGTACCTGATCAACGGCAACTCCGGGAAGGCACCGGCCACCCCGCCCGGCGAGGGCGGGTTCTCCGGCTGGTCGCTGATCGGCGTCGACGCGGTGACGCCCGGCGAGCAGCAGCGGGCGCGGAGCGCGCCGTACCGCGGGCTGCCCGACTGGGTCTCCGTGCAGACACGGCCGCACGTCGACGGGCTGGCGGTGGAAGCGCCCGGGGAGGTCCGCGCGGGCAGTTCGGCGCCGGTGACGGCGTCGGTCGCGCAGGGCTCGCGGCAGGTGCCCGTGGCCTGGCCGGTCAGCGCGGACTGGTCGGGCACGGACCGGCTGCACATCGGGCCGCCGCGGTCGGCGGACCGGGGTGACATCGCGGCGTACGACCCGGCCACCGGAGAGGTGACGGGGCTGCGGCCGGGGACGGTCACGCTGACGGTGACGGTCAACGGCGTCACCGAGGGTGCCCGCGTCACGGTCACTGGCTAGCGGGCGGGCGGTCGCGGGGTCCCGCGGACCCCGCGACCGCGCCCGCCGGTCAGCCGTCCGCGAACTCCGCCAGCTCTGCCGCGTACGGCGGCTCGGCGCCGGCGCGCGAGCAGGTGATCGCCGCCGCGCGGGCGGCGTGGCCGAGGGCGGCGCGCCAGCCGGCGGGATCCAGGCCGGCCAGGGCACCCGGGGCCAGGACGTCGTGGGTGCCGAGCCAGTGCAGCAGCGCCGCGTTGACGGTGTCGCCCGCGCCGATCGTGTCGACGACGTCGACCGGGGGCGCGGGCACGTCGTACCGCTCCCGGCCCTGCGCGACCACCGCCGTCAGCCCTTCGCCACCGCGGGTCAGCACCGCCGCCCGCGGGCCCGCCTCCAGCCACTCCGGCAGCGCCTCAGCCCACGGCCGCCCGCCGGCGAGCCACTGCGCGTCCTCGACCGACAGCTTGAGCAGCGCCACGTGCGGCAGCCAGGAGCGGAAGCGGGCGCGGTAGGCGTCGGCGTCGGCGATGAGTCCGGCCCTGATGTTCGGGTCGAGAAGGGTGAACACCCCGTCCCCGGCGGCCCGTTCCAGCAGCGTCTCGTACGCGCTCGCCCCCGGCTCCAGCACCAGGGAGCACGTCCCCACCGCCAGCGCCCGCGCCCCCGCGGGCAGCGCGTCCGGCGCCCGGAACAGCCGGTCGGCCGTGCCCTCGGCGTAGAAGCGGAAGCCCGCGGACCCGTCCGGGCTGACGTCGGCGACGGCCAGCGTCGTGGGCTCCGTCCCCCGCTGCACGAGGCCGGTGCCGACCCCCGCCGACTCCAGCCCGGTCATCAGCGCCGCCCCGAAGGCGTCCGTGGAGACCCGCGAGGCGAACGCCACGTCCGCCCCGAGCCGCCCCAGCGCCACCGCCGTGTTGTACGGCCCACCGCCGCGCACCGGCTGCAGCGCGGGAAGCACGCCCCCGCCCCCGGCCGGCACGAGATCGATCAGAGCCTCTCCACCAACCACGATCATGCGCACAGCGTACGGTCCGGCCGCGGCCCACAGGCCCGCCGAGGGCAACCCGGGCACGCCCCGGCGACCATACGGTCACCGGACTGTCGCGGGCTCGGTACACGGGTGTGGACAGACGGCCCGGCGTCAGTGGCCGACAGTAGGGTGGGAACCATGGCAGATCCGTCCAGCTACCGTCCCAAGCCCGGACAGATTCCCGACTCCCCGGGGGTCTACAGGTTCCGGGACGAACACGGGCGGGTCATCTACGTCGGCAAGGCCAAGAGCCTGCGCCAGCGGCTCTCGTCGTACTTCCAGGATCTCGCCGGGCTGCACCAGCGCACGCGCACGATGGTCACGACCGCCGCGTCGGTGGAGTGGACCGTGGTGGCCACGGAGGTCGAGGCGCTCCAGCTCGAGTACACCTGGATCAAGCAGTACGACCCCCGGTTCAACGTCAAGTACCGGGACGACAAGAGCTATCCGTCCCTCGCGGTGACGCTCAACGAGGAGTATCCGCGGGTGCAGGTCATGCGCGGGCCCAAGCGCAAGGGCGTGCGCTACTTCGGGCCGTATGCGCACGCCTGGGCCATCCGCGAGACCGTCGACCTGATGCTGCGTGCCTTTCCGGTGCGGACCTGTTCCGCCGGGGTGTTCAAGCGCAGCGCGCAGATCGGCCGGCCCTGTCTGCTGGGGTACATCGGCAAGTGCTCCGCGCCCTGCGTCGGCCGGGTCACGGCCGAGGAGCACCGGGAGCTGGCCGAGGAGTTCTGCGACTTCATGGCCGGCCGCACGGGCACGTACCTCAAGCGGCTGGAGCGGCAGATGCACGAGGCCGCGGAGGAGATGGAGTACGAGAAGGCCGCGCGGCTGCGGGACGACATAGGGGCGCTGAAGCGCGCCATGGAGAAGAACGCGGTCGTCCTCGCCGACGCGACCGACGCCGACCTGGTCGCCCTGGCCGAGGACGAGCTGGAGGCGGCGGTGCAGATCTTCCACGTCCGCGGCGGCCGGGTCCGCGGCCAGCGGGGCTGGGTCACCGACCGGGTGGAGGCCGTCGGCACCGCCGGCCTGGTGGAGCACGCGCTGCAGCAGCTCTACGGTGACGAGCAGGCCGAGGCCATCCCGCGCGAGGTGCTGGTCCCGGCGCTGCCGGAGCCGGCCGGGCCCGTACGGCAGTGGCTGGCCGAGCGCCGCGGGGGCCGGGTGGACCTGCGGGTGCCCCGGCGCGGCGACAAGAAGGACCTGCTCGCCACGGTCGCGCGGAATGCGCAGCAGGCCCTCACCCTGCACAAGACCAAGCGCGCCTCCGACCTGACCACCCGCTCCAGGGCGCTGGAGGAGATCACCGAGGCGCTGGAGCTGGACTCCGCGCCGCTGCGGATCGAGTGCTACGACATCTCCCACCTGCAGGGGGACGACGTCGTCGGCTCCATGGTCGTCTTCGAGGACGGCCTGGCCCGCAAGAGCGAGTACCGCCGCTTCGAGATCAAGGGCTTCACCGGCCAGGACGACGTGCGCGCGATGCACGAGGTGATCACCCGCAGGTTCCGGCGGTACGTGCAGGAGAAGCAGAAGACGGGGGAGTGGGGCGACCCGGAGGCCGAGGCCGCCGCGGCCCGGGACCGGGGGGCCACGGACGGGCCCCTCGGCCGGGATCCCGACAACGGGCGGCCCAGGAAGTTCGCGTACCCGCCGCAGCTCGTGGTCGTCGACGGCGGGCAGCCGCAGGTCGCCGCCGCCCGGAGGGCCCTCGGCGAGCTGGGTGTGGACGACGTGGCCGTGGTCGGCCTGGCCAAGCGCCTCGAAGAGGTCTGGCTGCCCGACAGTGACGACCCCGTCATCCTGCCGCGCAGCAGCGAGGGCCTGTACATGCTCCAGCGGGTGCGGGACGAGGCCCACCGCTTCGCCCTCGCCTACCAGCGCAAGAAACGGGCCCGGAGCATGAAGGCCGGACCGCTGGACGACGTGCCCGGGCTGGGGGAAAGCCGCCGCCGGGCGCTGCTGAAGCACTTCGGTTCGGTGAAACGGCTGAGAGCTGCGACTATTGATCAGATCTGTGAGGTTCCCGGCATCGGCCGCAAGACAGCCGAAAACATCGCCGCGACCCTTGCACAGGCGGCACCGGCCGCGCCGGCGGTGAACACCGCCACCGGAGAGATCATGGACGAATGAGGACGAGGACCGGGGGACGGAACGATGAAGGACAACGGGACAGACGTGACGGACGAGACCGCCGTGACCACGGGTGACCTGGCCTCCGGGCCGGGGGAGGCGGGCGACTCCGGGCAGGCGGGCATCCCCGAGCTGGTGATCATCTCCGGGATGTCGGGCGCCGGCCGGAGCACGGCCGCGAAGTGCCTGGAGGACCTCGGCTGGTTCGTCGTGGACAACCTGCCGCCCGCCCTCATCCCCACCATGGTGGAGCTGGGCGCCCGCTCGCAGGGGAACGTGGCGCGGATCGCGGTCGTCGTGGACGTCCGCGGCCGGCGCTTCTTCGACAACCTCAAGGAATCCCTGGCCGACCTGAAGGAGAAGCAGGTCCCGCGGCGCATCGTCTTCCTGGAGGCGTCGGACAACTCGCTGGTGGCCCGCTTCGAGTCCGTACGCCGCCCGCACCCGCTCCAGGGCGACGGCACGATCCTCGACGGCATCGCCGCCGAGCGCGACCTGTTGCGCGAGCTGCGCGGCGACGCCGACCTGGTGATCGACACCTCCAGCCTGAACGTGCACGAGCTGCGTGCGAAGATGGACGCCCAGTTCGCCGGCGGCGAGGAGCCGGAGCTGCGCGCCACGGTGATGTCCTTCGGCTACAAGTACGGCCTGCCCGTGGACGCCGACCTGGTGGTGGACTGCCGCTTCCTGCCCAACCCGCACTGGGTCCCCGAGCTGCGCCAGTTCACGGGGCTCAACGAGGACGTCGCGCAGTACGTCTTCAACCAGCCCGGCGCCAAGGAGTTCCTCAACGGCTACGCGGAGCTGATGCACCTGGTCACCGAGGGGTACCGGCGCGAGGGCAAGCGGTACGTGACCATCGCCGTCGGCTGTACCGGCGGCAAGCACCGCTCCGTCGCGATGTCCGAGCGGCTGGCCCGCCGGCTCGGCTCGGACGGCATCGAGACCGTCGTCGTCCACCGGGACATGGGGCGCGAGTGAGCCGGATCGCCGGTGGCCGGAACCTCCGGCTGCGCCGCCGGGGCGCCCGCAGGCCCGGCTCGCAGCCGAAGGTGGTCGCGCTCGGCGGGGGGATGGGCCTGTCGGCGTCCCTCGCCGCGCTGCGCCGGATCACCGGCGATCTCACGGCCGTCGTCACGGTCGCCGACGACGGCGGCTCGTCCGGCCGGCTCCGCGCCGAGCTGGGCGTGCTCCCGCCGGGCGACCTGCGCAAGGCGCTGGCGGCGCTCTGCGGCGACGACGACTGGGGCCAGACCTGGTCCCGTGTCATCCAGCACCGCTTCACCAGCCGGGGCGAGCTGCACGACCACGCCGTCGGCAATCTGCTCATCGTCGCGCTCTGGGAGCAGCTCGGCGACCATGTCGCGGCCCTCGACCTGGTCGGTACGCTCCTGGGCGCGCACGGCCGGGTGCTGCCGATGTCCGCCGTGCCGCTGGAGCTGCGCGCCGATGTGCGCGGCCACCTGCCGGAGCGGCCCGAGCAGACCATCACCGTGGCCGGCCAGGCCGCCGTGGCCCTCACCCCCGGCGAGGTGCAGCAGGTCCATCTGGTGCCCGCCGACCCGCCGGCCGTCCCCGCGGCCGTCGAGGCCGTCCGCGAGGCGGACTGGGTGGTGCTCGGACCGGGCTCCTGGTTCTCCTCCGTCATCCCGCACCTGCTGGTGCCCGAGCTGCGCGAGGCTCTGGTGGAGACCAAGGCCCGCAAGGTCCTCTCCCTGAACCTCGCTCCGCAGCCGGGGGAAACGGACGGATTTTCCCCGCGGCGTCATTTGGAGGTTTTGCGACGACACGCCCCTAAACTCGCCTTCGACGTGGTGCTGGCCGACAAGGATGCAGTGCCCGGTGCGGCAGAGCGCGACGGGTTGCGCGAGGCTGCGAAAGAGCTCGAGGGCTCGGTCGAGCTGGCGCCGGTGGCGCGGACCGACAGGACTCCCCGGCACGATCCGGAGCTGCTGGCCGCCGCGTACGACCGTATTTTTCGGATGCATGGAAGGATCGGGCCATGGCGATGACGGCAGCGGTGAAGGACGAGATCTCGCGGCTTCCCGTGACCCGGACGTGCTGCCGCAAGGCGGAGGTCTCCTCCACGCTGCGGTTCGCCGGCGGGCTGCATCTCGTCAGCGGCCGGATCGTGATCGAGGCCGAGCTGGACACCGGGGTCGCCGCGCGCCGGCTGAAGAAGGACATCCTGGAAATCTTCGGGCACGGCTCCGAGATGATCGTCATGGCGCCGGGCGGGCTGCGCCGCAGCAGCCGGTACGTGGTCCGCGTGGTCGCCGGCGGTGAGCAACTGGCCCGGCAGACGGGCCTGGTCGACGGCCGCGGGCGGCCCATCCGCGGACTGCCGCCGCAGGTCGTCTCCGGCGCCACCTGCGACGCCGAGGCCGCCTGGCGCGGCGCCTTCCTCGCCCACGGCTCGCTGACGGAGCCCGGCCGCTCCTCCTCGCTGGAGGTCACCTGCCCCGGCCCCGAGGCCGCCCTCGCGCTGGTCGGAGCCGCCCGCCGGCTCAGCATCCCGGCCAAGGCGCGCGAGGTGCGCGGCGTCGACCGCGTGGTCGTGCGGGACGGGGACGCCATCGGCGCCCTGCTCACCCGGCTCGGCGCCCACGAGTCGGTGCTCGCCTGGGAGGAGCGCCGGATGCGCCGCGAGGTGCGTGCCACGGCCAACCGGCTGGCCAACTTCGACGACGCCAACCTGCGCCGCTCCGCGCGCGCGGCGGTGGCGGCCGGCGCGCGGGTGCAGCGGGCGCTGGAGATCCTCGGCGACGAGGTGCCGGAGCACCTGGCCGCGGCCGGGCGGCTGCGCATGGAGCACAAGCAGGCGTCGCTGGAGGAACTGGGCGCCCTGGCCGACCCGCCGCTGACCAAGGACGCGGTCGCGGGGCGTATCCGCCGGCTGCTCGCGATGGCCGACAAGCGGGCCGGTGACCTGGGCATCCCGGGCACGGAGGCGAACCTGACGGAGGAGATGGTGGGCTGACGCCCCGCCTGCCTCCCGGCGTCGGGATCCGCCGACGAGATCGGGGAACTTGCGCGACGTCAACGGCGACGGCAGCGCCCTGAACCGCACCTTCTCCTGCAAGTGGGGCTGCGGCAACGAGGGTTTCTCGCCCGGCCCGCGCAGCGACACCCCGACGACGTGATCTACCGCTCGCCCAGGATCGTCGGGAGCGACGCGCCCGCCTCCACCCGCGACGCCGTCCTCGTCGGCTTCGAGGGCGAGCACCCCGGCGGCGAGGCGGAAAGGGCCGCTCTTCTGAGCCGCGCACTGTCCCATCTGAGGCGCTGAGACCAGCCCGCTGACCGGCCACGACGCCGGATCGCGGGGGCGGCCCGCAGCCCTACCGGAGGGTACGGGCCGACGTCCGCGTCACCGGCGGGGTCCGGCCCGCCCCGCGGGGGTGAAAGCGGTAGGGTCGGCAGTGGTCGGGGATTCCCAGTCAGAGCACCGGTCGATGAAGGACCGGCGTACCAACGAGGAGATCGGTTCGTGACGATCCGCGTAGGCATCAACGGCTTCGGCCGCATCGGCCGCAACTATTTCCGCGCCATCCTGGAGCAGGGTGCGGACATCGAGGTCGTGGCGTTCAACGACCTGGGTGACGCCGCGACCATCGCACACCTGCTGAAGTACGACACCCTGCTCGGCAAGCTCAAGGCCGAGGTGAGCCACACCGACGACGCCATCACCGTCGACGGCCGCCCCATCAAGATGCTGGCCGAGCGCGACCCGGCGAACCTGCCCTGGGGCGACCTGGGCGTGGACGTCGTCATCGAGTCCACCGGCATCTTCACCAAGTCCGAGGACGCGAAGAAGCACCTGGACGCCGGGGCCAAGAAGGTCATCATCTCCGCGCCCGCCAAGGGCGAGGACATCACCATCGTCATGGGGGTCAACGAGGACTCCTACGACCCGGCCACTCAGCACATCATCTCCAACGCCTCGTGTACGACGAACTGCGTCGCGCCGATGGCGAAGGTGCTGGACGAGAACTTCGGCATCGTGCAGGGCATGATGACCACCGTCCACGCCTACACCAACGACCAGCGCATCCTGGACTTCCCGCACAAGGACCTGCGCCGGGCCCGTGCCGCCGCCGAGAACATCATCCCGACCACCACCGGCGCCGCGAAGGCCACCGCGCTCGTTCTCCCGCAGCTCAAGGGCAAGCTGGACGGCATCGCCATGCGCGTGCCGGTGCCCACCGGCTCCGTCACCGACCTGGTCGTCGAGCTGAGCCGCGAGGTCACCAAGGACGAGGTCAACGCCGCGTACCAGAAGGCCGCCGAGGGGCAGCTCAAGGGCATCCTGGAGTACACCCAGGACCCGATCGTCTCCTCGGACATCGTCAACACCGCGCCGTCCTGCACCTTCGACTCCCTGCTGACGATGGCCCAGGGCAAGCAGGTCAAGATCGTCGGCTGGTACGACAACGAGTGGGGCTACTCCAACCGTCTGGTCGACATCACCGCCTTCGTCGGCGAGCGTCTCTGAGCGCGCTGCACCCGCCGCACCCGCCGCCCCGGCCCCGCCGGGCGGCAGCCGGGGGCCCACGGCTCCCCGTGCAGCCCACCCGGGCCGGGCCCCGGCCGCCGCGCGGCGGCGGGGCCCCGCTCGTTCCGACGACCAGGCCGCCGCGCGCGCCGCTCCGCGGCGGCGCGCGGGCGGTGTCAGCAGTGATGCAGGAGTCTCCATGAAGACGCTCGACGACCTCCTCGGCGAAGGCATCGCCGGCAAACGGGTCTTCGTCCGCGCGGACCTCAACGTTCCGCTGGACGGCACCACCATCACCGACGACGGCCGCATCCGCGCCGTCGCCCCGACGATCGCCAAGCTGGCCGAGGCCGGCGCGCGGGTGGTCGTCGCCTCCCACCTCGGCCGCCCCAAGGGCGCGCCGGACCCGGCGTTCTCGCTCGCGCCCGTGGCGCGCCGGCTGGGCGAACTGCTGGGGGACTCCGCCAAGAAGACGGAGTTCGCCACGGACACCGTGGGCGAGAGCGCGAAGGCCACCGTCGCCGGACTCGGCGACGGCGAGGTCACGCTGCTCGAGAACCTGCGGTTCAACCCCGGCGAGACCGCGAAGGACGACGCCGCGCGCGGCGCGTTCGCGGACGAACTGGCCGGGCTGGCCGACGTGTACGTGGGCGACGGCTTCGGCGCCGTCCACCGCAAGCACGCCTCGGTGTACGACCTGCCGGCCCGGCTGCCGCACTACGTCGGCTACCTCATCGCCGCCGAGGTGGGCGTCCTGCGCAAGCTCACCGAGGACGTCGCCCGACCGTACGCGGTCGTGCTCGGCGGCGCCAAGGTCTCCGACAAGCTCGGGGTCATCGACCACCTGCTGGAGAAGGCCGACCGCATCCTCATCGGCGGCGGCATGGCGTACACCTTCCTCAAGGCCAAGGGGTACGAGGTGGGATCCAGCCTGCTGCAGGAGGAGCAGGTGCCCGCGGTCCGCGAGTACCTGGCGCGGGCGGAGCAGCGCGGCGTGGAGTTCGTGCTCCCTGTCGACCTGGTCGCCGCCCGGGAGTTCCCCGACGTCAAGGCGCAGGCGCCGACCGACCCCGTGACCGTACCGGCCGACGCCATGCCCGCTGACATGATGGGGCTGGACATCGGCCCGGAGTCCGGCCGCCTCTTCGCCTCGAAGATCGCCGACGCCGCCACGGTCTTCTGGAACGGGCCGGTGGGCGTGTTCGAGCACCCCGACTACGCCGGGGGCACCCGCGCGGTCGCGCAGGCCCTGCTGGACAGCTCCGCGTTCACCGTCGTCGGCGGCGGCGACAGTGCCGCCGCGGTCCGGATCCTGGGCTTCGACGAGAATGCCTTCGGCCACATCTCGACCGGCGGCGGCGCAAGTCTCGAATACCTCGAAGGCAAGACGCTCCCCGGCCTCGCCGCACTGGAGGACTGACCCGTAACGATGAACGACAAGCCGACCCGTATCCCGTTCATGGCGGGCAACTGGAAGATGAACCTCAACCACCTTGAGGGCATCGCGCACGTCCAGAAGCTCGCCTTCGCGCTCCACGACAAGGACTACGAGGCCGTCGAGGTCGCCGTCCTGCCGCCGTACACGGATCTGCGCTCGGTGCAGACGCTCGTGGACGGCGACAAGCTGAAGATCAAGTACGGCGCCCAGGACCTCTCGCCGCACGACGCCGGCGCATACACGGGTGACGTCTCCGGCCCGATGCTGGCCAAGCTCCACTGCACGTACGTCGTCGTCGGCCACTCCGAGCGGCGTCAGTACCACGGCGAGGACGACGCGCTCGTCAACGCCAAGGTGAAGGCCGCGTTCAAGTGGGGCATCACACCGATCCTGTGCATCGGCGAGGGCCTGGACGTGCGCAAGGCGGGCGACCAGGTCGCGCACACCCTCGCGCAGCTCGACGGGGCGCTGAAGGACGTCGGCGCCGCGGAGGCGGAGAGCATCGTCGTCGCGTACGAGCCGGTGTGGGCCATCGGCACCGGCGAGGTCGCCACTCCGGAGGACGCGCAGGAGGTCTGCGGCGCCATCCGGGGGCGGCTGGCCGAGCTGTACAGCCAGGAGGTGGCGGACGCGGTCCGCATTCAGTACGGCGGCTCCGTCAAGAGCGGCAACGTCGCGGCGATCATGGCGCAGCCCGACGTGGACGGCGCTCTGATCGGCGGCGCTTCGCTGGACGCCGACGAGTTCGTCAAGATCGTCCGCTACCGCGACCAGTGAGGTCCGCCGGCCCGGGCCCCTTCCCCCGATCCGGGGAGTAGGCCCGGGCCGCCTGTTCGTCGTAGGCTGTCGGGGGCCGGTCACGCAGGATGACTGCACCGGCCCCTTACGGTATCTGTCCGTCACCGAGAGAGTTGGAAAAGCCGTGACCGTGGCGTTCTCCATCGCCCTGATCATCTTCAGCGGGCTGCTGATGATGCTCGTCCTCATGCACAAGGGCAAGGGCGGCGGCCTGTCCGACATGTTCGGCGGGGGCATGCAGTCCTCCGTCGGCGGCTCCTCCGTCGCCGAGCGCAACCTCGACCGGATCACCGTGGTCGTCGGCCTGATCTGGTTCGCCATCATCGTCGTGCTGGGCCTGCTGATGAAGTTCGACAGCTGAGCCACCACGGCGACCGGCGGTACGTAGACTAGGGCGCCCGCGGCGGGGTCGCCGACGATGCCCCGCCGCATTTCACGCAGGGAGTTACGACCGTGGCAAGTGGCAACGCGATCCGTGGAAGCCGGGTCGGCGCCGGGCCGATGGGGGAGGCGGAGCGGGGCGAGTCAGCGCCGCGCCTGCGGGTCTCCTTCTGGTGCTCCAACGGGCACGAGACCCGACCCAGCTTCGCCACCGACGCGCAGATCCCGGACAGTTGGGACTGCCCGCGCTGTGGTTTCCCGGCCGGCCAGGACCGGGACAACCCGCCGGACCCGCCGCGCACCGAGCCGTACAAGACGCACCTCGCGTACGTGCGTGAGCGGCGCAGCGACGCCGACGGCGAGGCCATCCTCGCCGAGGCCCTCGCCAAGCTCCGCGGCGAGATCTGATCCGGCCGTGCTCGCGGGCGGCCACCGGCAGCACAGCGCCGAGCCGCCCGAGCCGCGGCCCCGCCGCGGACACCCTCACTTCTCACCGGCAGTGCCCCCGCGCTCTCACGTGAGCCCGGCCGGCCCCGCCGAGCCGCACCGCAGGACCGGCCGCGCGATCTGAGGCGGCGGATAGGGCAACAGCCCGAGGTGCCCCGCCGGCCGGCGTACCTACGGTCCCGGCATGCGATCCGAGACCCTCCACCCGCGGCACACCGCGGCACCGCCCTGGCGCGGCGGTTTCGGGCGGCTGTGGTCCGCCGCCGTCGTCTCCCGCTTCGGTGACGCCCTGCGGGGCGCCGCGCTGCCGCTGCTGGCCGTCGAGCTGACCGACTCCGCGCTGCTCGTCGCGTTCGTCACGGCCTGCGGCTACCTGCCCTGGCTGCTCTTCGGGCTGATCGGCGGTGCGCTCGCGGACCGCGTCGACCAGCGGCGCGCGATGTGGATCGTGGACGTGCTGCGCGGGCTGCTGATGGCCGGATTCGCGCTCGCGGTGTGGCTGGACCGGGCCGGCATCGCCCTGCTCCTCGTCCTCGCCTTCGCGCTCACCGCCCTGCAGACCGTCTTCGACAACGCCGCCACCGCCCTGCTGCCCGCCGTCGTGCCGGACACCGCGCTCGGCACCGCGAACGGCCGGCTGCTCGCCGGCCAGGAGGCCGTGCACCGTTTCGCCGGCACCCCGCTGGTGCCCGTGCTCGTCGGCGCCGGGGCCGCCGTGCCGTACGCCGTGGACGCCGTTTCGTACCTGCTGGCCGCCGTCCTCGTCGCCGGCGTTCCCCACCGGCCCCGCCCGGCCGCCGGGCGGCCCCGGACCCCGCTGCGCAGGGACGTCGCCGACGGGCTGCGCGCCCTGTGGTCCGACCCGGTGCTCCGGGGCGTCTGCGCGTCCACCGTCGTCGCCAACGCCGGCTTCGGCGCCCTCGTCGCCACCCTCGTGCTGCACCTGACCGGCTGGCTCGGCGCGGGCACCACCGGCTACGCCCTCGCACTCACCGCGTACGGCGTCGGGAGCGTCGCCGGCGGCATGGTCGCCGGCCGCGTCACCGCCGCCCTCGGCGCCCCGCGCACCCTGGTCGGGGCGGGGCTCGCCCAGGCGGCCTGTCTGGCGGTGTTCGGCACCGTACGCAGCCTCCCGGCGGCCGGTGCCGCGCTGGCCGTCCTGGGCTTCGCCGGGATGCTCTGGACGGCCACGGAGGTCACCGTGCTCCAGCGGCGCAGCCCCGCCGGTTCCCTCGGCCGGGTCGGCGCCGCGTTCCGTACCCTGTCGATCTCCGTGGTGCCGCTCGGGGCCGTGCTCGGCGGGGTGCTCGCCGGCGCGCTCGGCCGGAACACCCCCGCGCTCGCCGCCGCCGTCCTGACCGGCCTCGGCGTGCTCGCGCTCGGACCGGCGGCGCGCTCGGGGATCAATTAGGTTGGGTGGCATGGCCGACACCACGTCACGCACCAGGCTCGACCGGACACCCGAGTGGCACGCACTCGCCAAGCACCGCGAGGAGTTCGGCGCCACCCATCTGCGCGAGCTGTTCGACGCCGACCCCGAGCGCGGTCGCCGGTACACGCTCAGCGTCGGCGATCTCTACCTGGACTACTCCAAGCAGCTCGTCACCGACGAGACGCTGCGCCTGCTGCGCGAGCTGGCCGCCGCGACCGGTGTCGCCGAGCTGCGCGACGCCATGTTCCGGGGCGAGAAGATCAACGTCACCGAGGACCGCGCCGTCCTGCACACCGCGCTGCGTGCGCCCAGCGCCGAGTCCGTCGAGGTGGACGGCGTGGACGTGGTGCCCGGCGTGCACCACGTGCTCACCCGGATGACGACCTTCGCCGACCGGGTCCGCTCCGGCGACTGGCGCGGCCACACCGGCAAGCCGGTCCGCGCCGTGGTCAACGTCGGCATCGGCGGATCCGACCTGGGCCCCGCCATGGCGTACGAGGCGCTGCGCGCGTACACCCAGCGGGATCTGACCGTCCGCTTCGTCTCCAACGTCGACGGCGCCGACCTGCACGAGGCCGTGCGCGACCTCGACCCCGAGACCACGCTGTTCGTCATCGCCTCGAAGACCTTCACCACCATCGAGACGATCACCAACGCCACCGCCGCGAAGCGCTGGCTGCTGGCGGGGCTCGGCGCCGGTGACGAGGCGGTCGCGAAGCACTTCGTCGCTTTGTCGACCAATGCGGCCAAGGTCGCCGAGTTCGGCATCGACACCGACAACATGTTCGAATTCTGGGACTGGGTCGGCGGGCGCTACTCGTACGACTCCGCCATCGGCCTGTCCCTCATGGTGGCGATCGGCCCGGTCGCCTTCCGCGAGATGCTGGCCGGCTTCCGGCTGGTCGACGAGCACTTCCGCACCGCGCCGGCGGAGGAGAACGCGCCGCTGCTGCTGGGCCTCCTCGGCGTCTGGTACAACAACTTCTTCGACGCGCAGTCGCACGCCGTGCTCCCGTACAGCCACTACCTGTCGAAGTTCACCGCCTATCTGCAGCAGCTCGACATGGAGTCCAACGGCAAGTCCACCGACCGCGGCGGCGAGCGGGTCGGCTGGCAGACCGGGCCCGTGGTCTGGGGGACGCCCGGCACCAACGGCCAGCACGCCTACTACCAGCTCCTGCACCAGGGCACCAAGATGATCCCCGCCGACCTGATCGGCTTCGCCCGGCCGATCGCCGAGCTGGGCGAGCTGGCCGGGCAGCACGACCTGCTGATGGCGAACCTCTTCGCCCAGGGCCAGGCGCTCGCCTTCGGCAAGACGGCGGCGGAGGTCGCGGCCGAGGGCGTGCCCGCGGCGCAGGTGCCGCACCGTACGTTCCCGGGGAACCGCCCGACGACGACGATCCTGGCCGACGGACTCACCCCCTCGGTGCTGGGGCAGCTCGTCGCGCTGTACGAGCACAAGGTCTTCGTCCAGGGCGCGGTCTGGGGCATCGACTCCTTCGACCAGTGGGGCGTCGAGCTGGGCAAGGTGCTGGCCAAGCGGCTGGAGCCGGCGCTCACGGACGGCACGGAGGTCGACGGGCTGGACGGCTCCACCCTCGCGCTGGTCGACGCCTATCGGGCTTTGAGGGGTCGCTGACCTGCGGCGTTCGGCGGCGCTCGGCTCGCGCGCCGGGGGTGCGCACGGCAGCCTGAAGGAATGCGGGCGCTTCGCGGCTACTATCCCTACTGGGCCGGAGGGCTCTTCCTGGTCGCCGTGACCGCCGTTGACTTGTTGTCGAAGCGCGGCAGCTCGCTGGCCGCCCTGTTCGCGGTCGTACCGGCGCTCGTCGCGGTCAACGGCACCCGCCGGGCGATCCTCGTCTCCGGCGCGGCCGCGCTGGTCATGGGCGGCCTGCTGAGCTGGTGGAACTTTCACGCCTTCGACCTGGACTTCGCCGCCCGCGTCCTCGGGATCCTCGCTGCGATCGGGATCGGGCTGCTCGTGCACCGGGAGCGCCTGGCGCGCGAGAAGCGGCTCGGCAGCGTCACCCGGGTCGCCAACATCGTCCAGCGGGCGCTCCTGCCCGTGCCACCGGCCCGGGCCGGGCCGCTGGACGTGGCGCACTCGTACCGTTCCGCCACCGACGAGGCGATGATCGGGGGCGACTTCTACAAGGTTCTCTGCACCCGGTGGGGCGTGCGCGTCATCATGGGTGACGTCCGCGGCCACGGCCTCGGCGTCGTACGCACCACCGCCACGGCCATCGGCGTCCTCCGCGAGGCCGCCTACGAGGAGCCGGAGCTGGACCGGATCGCCGCGCGTCTGGACCGCAGCCTGGCGCGGGACGGCGGTCCGGAGAGCTTCGCCACCGTGCTGATGCTGACGATCTCCGGGGAGGGGCTGTGCCGGGTCCTCAACTTCGGCCACCCCTCGCCGCTGCTGCGCAGCGCCGCGGGCCGCGTACGCCAGACCGACCTGCGCGGCGGCCCGCCGCTGGGCCTCGGCCTGCCGAGGTCGCCCCTGGCGGACGTCGAGGAGACCACCATGGCGCTCGCCGAGGGCGACGAGCTGCTGCTGACCACCGACGGCGTGCTGGAGGCGCGCAGCGCGGCGGGAGAGTTCTTCCCGCTGGCCCAGCGCTACGCCTGCGCGCCGCACGGGTGTCCGCCGGCGGACGTGCTGACGGCGCTGCGGCACGACCTCGCGGCGTGGGCACCCGAGCCGCAGGACGATTCGGCGCTGGTGCTGCTGCGCTACGCTCCGCGGCGGATCCGGCCCGCGTAGCGGGCTTCCAGCGCGGCGTTGTGCGCATCGCCCTCGGGGATGTTCGCGGACAGGTACACCGGAGGCGTGGCGCCGCGCTCCAGCAGCAGCCGGATCGCCTCGGCGACGACCTGCTGCACGAGCAGCGCGCCGGTGAGCGACGACACCGCGCAGGCCGTACCGCCGCCGGGCAGCGTCAGCACGGAGTCGCCGAAGGGAGCGCCGTTGTCGAGCACCACGTCGGCGTGGTCGGTCAGCCGCTTGCCGGAGGGGTGCCGGGACTCGGCGCGGGTGCCGTGGGACAACGAGGTGATCGCGACGAGCGGGTGCCCGTGCTCCTTGACGACGGCGGCCATCTCCACCACGCAGCCGTTGATGCCGGAGTTCGAGGCGATGACGAAGGCGTCCCCAGGGTGCGGTGCGGCCAGCTCGTAGAGCCGGCGCGCGGTGCCGGGGTCGCGCTCCAGCTTGGCGTCGGAGAGCAGCGCGGGGGGCTCGCCGCCGTAGATCACGAGGTCGCGCAGGGCGATCTTGTTGGTCGGCACGAAGCCTCCGGCGCGGCCGGCGATCTCGGTCGCCAGCGACTCGGAGTGCCCGGTGCCGAACGCCTGGATCACGCCCTCACCGCCCAGGGCGTCCGCGAACACCCGGGCGGCGGCGGCGACCTCGGAGCGCTGCCCCTCCGCCACGCGCCGCAGGGAGGCCAGGGCCTCGGCGGTGAAGGCGGCTGCGCTGATCGGCCTGTGGGTCATCGGTGCTCCCGGAAGTGGTCTGGACAACATGCCCTACGCGGGGTCAATCTCAGGCAGTCGCGCACGGCACGTCAAGGGCGCGACGGGGCGCCGACCACCGGGAGCGGGCAGTGGAGAAGCTTGTCATCGGCATCGACGTGGGCGGTACGCGCACCCGCGCGGCCCTCGCGCCCGCCGCGGGGGGCGGGGTGCTGCGCACGGCGACGGCGGGGGCGGGCAACCCGCGGTCGGTGCCGGCGGAGGTGCTGACCGCCCGGCTGACGGCGTGCGTGGCCCCGCTGGCGGAGGCGGCGGGTCCGGGCGCGGTCGTGGCCGTGGTCGCGGGCGTCGCCGGCGCGGAGCCCCGCAACCCGGACGACGCGGGCACGCGGGTGGCGTACGCGGCCCTGCGCACGGCGCTGCACCGCGCCGGGGCGGGGCGGGTGCCGGTGCAGGTGCGTGGCGACACGGAGATCGCCTTCGCGGCGGGCCCGGGAGCACCGCGGGCGGGCGTGGTCCTGATCGCGGGCACGGGCGCGTCGGCGGCCCGGATCGCGGCCCGGCGGCAGACGACGACGATCGACGGCCACGGCTGGCTCCTGGGCGACGAGGGCAGCGGCTTCTGGATCGCCCGCCGGGCCCTGCGCGCCGCGCTGCGCGCCCTCGACGGCCGGGGTCCGGCGACGGCGCTGGTGGGGCTGCTGACCGAGGCGACCGGAGGCCCCGGTGCCCCGGCCCGGGACCCGGTGGTGCGGGTCGCGCTGGTGGACGCCGGGTTCGCCGGGGCGCCGGTGGAGATCGCGCGGCTGTGCCCGGTGGTCGTACGGGCTGCCGAGGCCGGCGACGCGGTGGCCGGGGCGATCCTGGACGAGGCCGCGGACCGGCTTGCGGAGACCGCCGCCGTGCTCGCCCCCGCGCCCGGCGAGGCCCTGGTCACCACGGGCGGCCTCCTCGCCCCCGCGGGCCCCCTCCTGGCCCGCTTCACCGCCCGCATGCGCCCGTACGGCCTGACGCCGGCCCCGGTCCCGGACGGGACGGCCGGCGCGGTGGCGCTGGCGTGCGCCATGGTCTGAGGAGCTACGGAGACGCCGGGGGGTACAGCGACGGGGGGAGCAGGGCCGCGGCCGGGCGGTCCAGGAGCCACAGGGTGCGGGTGCGGCCCCGGGCGCCCGCGGCGGGAGCCTGGATCTCGCCCCCGCCCGACAGGGCCATCGCCGCCGCCCGGGCCTTGTCCTCGCCGGCCGCCAGCAGCCACACCTCCCGCGCGGCCCTGATCGCCGGCAGCGTCAGCGAGATCCGCGTCGGCGGTGGCTTCGGCGCCCCGTGGACGCCGACGACCGTGCGCTCCGTCTCCCGCACCCCCGGCAGCTCCGGGAAGAGCGACGCGACGTGCGTGTCCGGGCCGACACCCAGCAGCAGCACGTCGAAGGCCGGGACCGGGCCGTGGTCCTCCGGCCGTGCCGCGGCGGCCAGTTCGCGCGCGTACGCCGCCGCGGCGGCGTCCGCGTCGGCACCGAACTCCGTCTGCGCCGCCGGCATCTCGTGCACCCGCGCCGGGTCGAGCGGCACCGCGTCCAGCAGCGCCTCGCGCGCCTGGGTCGCGTTGCGGTCGGGGTCGCCGGGCGGCAGGAAGCGCTCGTCGCCCCACCACAGGTCGAGCCGCGACCAGTCGACCGCATCCCGGGCCGGTGCGGCGGCGAGTGCGGCCAGCAGGCCGTTGCCGTTGCGGCCGCCGGTGAGCACGACCGACGCCGCGCCCCGCGCCGACTGCGCGTCCACGACCTTCGTGATCAGCCGGGCGGCGGCCGCCTCGGCCATCAGCTCCTTGTCGCGGTGGACGACGATCTGCGGTGTGCTCACGGCGCCCCGCTCAGGAAGCCCTGGCCGAGGACGACTTCCCGGCCGCCTTCTTCGCCGGCGCCTTCTTCCCGTCGCCGGCCGGCGCGGCCTCCGCCTCCGCCTCCGCCGCCTGGACCGCGCCCGCGGGTGCCAGCCGCTCCACGCCGTACGCCACCGCGTTGGCGTACGCCTCGTCCGGGTCCAGACGCCGCAGCTCCTCGGCGATCAGCTCCGCCGTCGTACGCCGCTTGAGCGCCACGTGCCGCTCCGGCTGCCCCGGCACCGCCAGCTCCGCCAGCGCGCCGTTCGGCCGGTCGAGGCAGATCACGCCGTCCGCCGTCATCAGCCGTACCGCGGTCAGCCCCGGGCCCGGCGAGCCCGTGCGCTCCACCGGCACCCCGAGCCGTGCGGCCAGCCACAGCGCCAGCAGCTCCGTGGAGGGGTTGTACTCCTCGCCCTCCACCACCGCGGACTCGATGGCCGCGTGCCGCTGGTCCAGCGCCGCCGCCAGCACGCTGCGCCACGGCGTGATCCGCGTCCACGCCAGGTCGGTGTCCCCGGGCGCGTACGCCGTGGCCCGCTGCCGCAGCGCGTCGACCGGGTCCTCGCAGGCCGCGGCGTCCGTGATGCGGCGGGTGGCGAGCTTGCCCAGCAGGTCCTCCGCCGGGTTCTCCGGCGCGTCATCCGGCCACCACACCACCACCGGCGCGTCCGACAGCAGCAGCGGCAGCACGACGCTCGCCGCGTGCCCGGCCAGTTCGCCGTGCAGCCGCAGCAGCACGGTCTCGCCGGTGTCCGTCTCGTTGCCGACACGCACCTCGGCGTCCAGCCGCGCCAGCGCGCGCTCGCGCGGGGTGCGGCCGGGGCGCTTGATGACGACCAGGATCCGCGACGGATGCTCCTTGGACGCCTGGCTGGCGGCCTTGAGCGCGTCGTAGTGGTTGCCCTCGTCGGTGACTATCACCAGCGTGAGCACCATGCCGACCGCCGGCGTGCCGGTGGCCCGCCGGGCGCCCACGAGCGCGGAGTTGATCTGGGCCGAGGTGGTCTCGGTGAGGTCGATGTTCATGGCCGCCGCCAGCTCCGTCCGTCTCGTGCCAGCATCTCGTCCGCCGCCTTCGGGCCCCAGGTGCCCGCGGTGTAGGACTCGGGCCTGCCGTGCCCGGCCCAGTGCTCCTCGATCGGGTCGAGGATCTGCCAGGACAGCTCGACCTCCTGGGGGCGCGGGAAGAGGTTCGCGTCGCCGAGGAGTACGTCCAGCAGCAGCCGTTCGTACGCCTCGGGGCTGGACTCGGTGAAGGACTCGCCGTAGGCGAAGTCCATCGTCACGTCCCGCACCTCCATCGACGTGCCCGGCACCTTGGAGCCGAACCGCACGGTGATGCCCTCGTCCGGCTGGACGCGGATCACCAGCGCGTTCTGGCCCAGCTCCATCGTGTCGGTGGTGTCGAAGGGCAGGTGCGGCGCCCGCTGGAAGACGACGGCGATCTCCGTGACCCGGCGGCCGAGGCGCTTGCCGGCGCGCAGGTAGAACGGCACACCCGCCCAGCGGCGGTTGTCGATCTCCAGCTTGATCGCGGCGTAGGTGTCGGTCCCGGAGTGGGCGTCGATGCCCTCCTCCTCCAGGTAGCCGCGCACCTTCTCACCGCCCTGCCAGCCGGCCGTGTACTGCGCGCGGACCGTGTGCCGGCCCAGGTCCTCGGGCAGGCGCACCGACTCCAGCACCTTGGTCTTCTCCGCCACCAGGGCCTGCGCGTCGAAGGCCGTCGGCTCCTCCATGGCGGTCAGAGCCAGCAGTTGCAGCAGGTGGTTCTGGATGACGTCGCGGGCGGCGCCGATGCCGTCGTAGTACCCGGCGCGACCGCCGATGCCGATGTCCTCGGCCATGGTGATCTGCACGTGGTCCACGTACGACCGGTTCCAGATCGGCTCGAACATGGTGTTGGCGAAGCGCAGCGCCAGAATGTTCTGGACGGTCTCCTTGCCCAGGTAGTGGTCGATGCGGAAGACCTGGTCGGGCTCGAAGACCTCGTGGACGATCCGGTTCAGCTCCTCCGCGCTCTTCAGGTCGTGCCCGAAAGGCTTCTCGATGACCGCGCGCCGCCAGGAGTCGCCGGGCGGGTCGGTGAGGCGGTGCTCCTTGAGCTGCTGGACGACCAGCGGGAAGAACTTCGGCGGCACGGAGAGGTAGAACGCGAAGTTCCCGCCCGTGCCGCGGGCCTTGTCCAGATCGTCGACGGTGGTGCGCAGCCGCTCGAACGCCTCGTCGTCGTCGAAGTTGCCCTGGACGAACCGGAAGCCCTCGGAGAGCTGCTGCCACACCTCCTCGCGGAAGGGCGTGCGCGCGTGCTCCTTGACCGAGTCGTGCACGACCTGCGCGAAGTCCTCGTCCGCCCAGTCACGGCGGGCGAAGCCGACGAGGGAGAAGCCGGGCGGCAGCAGACCCCGGTTCGCCAGGTCGTACACGGCGGGCATCAGCTTCTTGCGCGACAGGTCGCCGGTGACGCCGAAGATCACCAGGCCCGAGGGCCCCGCGATCCGCGGCAGCCGCCGGTCCTGCGGGTCCCGCAGCGGGTTGGTGCCCATGCCGGTCACCTTCGACTACGCCCCCTTCGGTGCACGGCGTTCCAGCTCCACCCGGGTGGAGTCGAGCAGGTCGGTCCACGACTTCGCGAACTTCTCCACGCCCTCGTCCTCCAGCACGCCGACCACCTCGTCGTACGAGATGCCCAGCTTCTCCAGGGCGTCGAGGTCGGCGCGCGCCTCGGCGTACGTGCCGCGCACCGCGTCGCCCTCGATGGCGCCGTGGTCGGCGACGGCGTGCAGCGTCGCCTCCGGCATGGTGTTGACCGTCCCCGGGGCGACCAGGTCGTCCACGTAGAGCGTGTCCTTGTACGCCTTGTCCTTCACGCCCGTCGACGCCCACAGGGGGCGCTGCTTGTGGGCGCCGGCCCTCTCCAGCGCCAGCCAGCGGTCCGAGGAGAAGACCTCCTCGTACGCCTCGTACGCCAGCCGGGCGTTGGCGACGGCGGCCCGGCCGCGCAGCTCCTTCGCCTCCGCGGTGCCCATGGCGTCGAGCCGCTTGTCGACCTCGGTGTCCACGCGGGAGACGAAGAACGAGGCGACCGAGCGGATCTCCGCCAGGTCCAGGCCGGCGGCCTTCGCCTGCTCCAGACCGGCGAGGAAGGCGTCCATCACCTCGCGGTAGCGCTCCAGCGAGAAGATCAGCGTCACGTTCACGCTGATGCCCTTGCCGAGCACCTCGGTGATGGCGGGCAGGCCCGCCCGGGTGGCGGGGATCTTCACGAACAGATTGGGCCGGTCGACCAGCCAGGCCAACTGCTTGGCCTCGGCGATGGTCGCGGCCGTGTGGTGGGCCAGCCGCGGGTCGACCTCGATGGAGACCCGGCCGTCCTGGCCCTCGGTGGCGTCGTGCACCGGTCGGAGCACGTCGGCGGCGTCGCGTACATCGGCCGTCGTGATCATGCGGACGGCCTCCTCGACGGTGACGCCGCGGGTGGCGAGGTCCCTGAGCTGGCCTTCGTAGCCGTCGCCGGCGGAGATGGCCTTCTGGAAGATCGTGGGATTGGTGGTCACGCCCACGACGTGGCTCCCGTCGATCAGTTCGGCGAGGTTGCCGGACGTGATGCGCTTGCGCGACAGGTCGTCGAGCCAGATCGCGACGCCTTCACCGGAGAGGCGCTCGAGTGCGTCGGTCATCGGTATTGCATCTCCTGACATCGTTTCGTCTGTATGCGTCAGCGACTTCAGGCCCGCAGGGATTCCCGGGCCGCTTCGGCGACGGCGTCGGCGGTGAGTCCGTACTCGCGGAACAGGACCTTGTAGTCGGCGGAGGCACCGAAGTGCTCCAGGGAGACGACCCGTCCGGCGTCTCCGACGAAGCGCTGCCACGGCATCCCGACGCCCGCCTCGACCGCCACCCGGGCCCTGACGGCGGGCGGCAGCACGGCGTCGCGGTACTCCCGCGGCTGCTCGTCGAACCACTCCACGGACGGCATCGAGACCACCCTCGTCGGAACGCCCTCAGCCTGCAACTGCTGACGGGCGTCGACCGCGAGCTGCACCTCGGACCCGGTGCCGATGAGGACGACCTGCGGCTCGGCCCGCTCGCCGCCCGGACCCTCGGCCTCGAACAGCACGTAGCCGCCCTTCGCGGCGTTCTCGACGGCACCGTTCGTCTCGAACGTCGGCACGCCCTGCCGGGTCAGCGCCAGGCCGTGTGGCGCGCCGACGCCGTACTCCTTGGTGTAGCGGCGCAGGATCTCACGCCAGGCGACGACCGTCTCGTTGGCGTCCGCCGGCCGGACGACGTTCAGCCCGGGGATCGCGCGCAGGCTCGCCAGGTGCTCGACCGGCTGGTGGGTCGGGCCGTCCTCGCCGAGGCCGATCGAGTCGTGCGTCCACACGTACGTCACCGGCAGGTGCATCAGCGCGGAGAGCCGCACCGCGTTGCGCATGTAGTCGGAGAAGACGAGGAACGTGCCGCCGTACACGCGGGTGTTGCCGTGCAGCGTGATGCCGTTCATCACGGCCGCCATGGCGTGCTCGCGGATGCCGTTGTGGACGGTCCGGCCGTACGGGTCGGCGTCCTGCAGCGGGTTGTCGGAGGGCAGGAAGGACGTCGAGCCGGGGATGGTGGTGTTGTTGGACCCGGCGAGGTCGGCGGAGCCGCCCCACAGCTCGGGCACCACCGGGCCGAGCGCCTTCAGCACCTCGCCCGACGCCTTGCGGGTGGCCACGGCCTTGCCGGCCGGGAACGACGGCAGCTCGTCCGCCCAGCCCGCGGGCAGCTCGCCCGCGCGGATCCGGTCGAACTCGGCGGCGCGCCCGGGATTCTCCTCCCGCCAGACGGCGAACTGCTTGTCCCACGCGGCGTGCACCTCCGCGCCGCGCTCACCGAGCGCGCGGGTGTGCGCGAGCACGTCGCCGTCGACCTCGAAGTGCCGCCCGGGGTCGAAGCCGAGGACGCGCTTGGTCGCGGCGACCTCCTCCTCACCCAGCGCCGAGCCGTGCGCGGCCTCGGTGTTCTGCGCGTTCGGGGCCGGCCAGGCGATGATCGAGCGGACCGCGATGAACGAGGGCCGGTCGGTGACCGCCTTGGCCTCCTGGAACGCCCGGTACAGCGCCTCGGGGTCCAGGTCGCCGTTCGGCTTCTGCTCGACGCGCTGGACGTGCCAGCCGTACGCCTCGTAGCGCGCGACGGTGTCCTCGGAGACGGCGGCGGCGGTGTCGCCCTCGATGGAGATGTGGTTGTCGTCCCAGAGCAGTATGAGGTTGCCCAGCTTCTGGTGGCCGGCCAGCGAGGACGCCTCGTGCGAGATGCCCTCCTGCAGGCAGCCGTCGCCCGCGATCACCCAGATGTGGTGGTCGAACGGGGAGGTGCCGGCGGGCGCGTCCGGGTCGAACAGGCCGCGCTCGTAGCGCGCGGACATCGCCATGCCGACGGCGTTCGCGAGGCCCTGGCCGAGCGGCCCCGTCGTCGTCTCGACGCCGGCGGTGTGCCCGTACTCGGGGTGGCCCGGGGTCTGGGAGCCCCAGGTGCGGAACGCCTCCAGGTCGGCCAGCTCCAGGCCGAACCCGCCGAGGTAGAGCTGGGTGTAGAGCGTCAGGCTGGAGTGGCCGGCGGAGAGGACGAAGCGGTCCCGGCCGGTCCACTGCGGGTCGGCCGGATCGTGCCGCATCACCTTCTGGAAGAGGGTGTACGCGGCGGGGGCCAGGCTCATCGCCGTGCCGGGGTGGCCGTTACCGACCTTCTGTACGGCGTCCATGGCCAGAACGCGGGCGGTGTCCACCGCGCGGTCGTCCAGTTCGTTCCACTCGAGGTCGGTGTTCGGCTGCGTGCTCACCCTTGTTCAGGGCTCCTCTCTCCACGGTCGGGAACTCCGGCGACCGGAAAGCACCGGGCGCCTTCGAGCCTATCCCGCTGATATCCAGACTGCCGGTGCCGGGCCGGTCGCGCCTGCCGGACGGCGTCCCGGCGGCCTCACGAGGACCGGTTCCGCACCCCCCAACACGGGGCACCCCCCGCGCGGGGGGCCGATACACAGCGTCTACAGTGACGACGTGCAGAATCCCTTGACCGCGATGCAGAGGTGTCCGTGACGGCCGTCGAATCCCGACCCGCGGGTGTACTCGGGCAGGGCACCGTGCACCGGCCGACCGGTGCCCGGGTCAGGGCGTTCGTGGCGCTGACCAAGCCGCGCATCATCGAGCTGCTGCTCATCACCACTGTTCCGGTGATGTTCCTGGCCGCCGAGGGCGTGCCCGACCTGTGGCTCGTCCTCACCACCTGTATCGGCGGCTATCTCTCCGCGGGCGGGGCCAACGCGCTGAACATGTACCTCGACCGGGACATCGACGCGCTGATGCACCGCACGGAGCAGCGGCCGCTGGTGACCGGGATGGTCAGGCCGGCCGAGGGACTGGCCTTCGGCCTGGCGCTGACGGTGGTGTCCACGGTGTGGTTCGCCACACTCGTCAACCCGCTGTCGGCCGCGCTCGCCCTGGGGGCGAACCTCTTCTACGTCCTCGTCTACACGATGCTGCTGAAGCGGCGCACCTCGCAGAACATCGTCTGGGGCGGCATCGCCGGCTGCATGCCGGTCGCCATCGGCTGGTCCGCGGTGACGAACTCCGTCTCCTGGGCCTCGCTGATCCTCTTCCTGGTGATGTTCTTCTGGACCCCGCCGCACTACTGGCCGCTGTCGATGAAGGTCAAGGACGACTACGCGCGGGTCAAGGTGCCGATGCTGCCGGTGGTGGCGTCGAACAGGGTCGTGGCGCGGCAGATCGTCGCCTATAGCTGGGTGATGGTCGCCGTCTCCCTGCTGCTGTGGCCGCTGGGCTACACCGGCTGGTTCTACCCGGCGGTGGCGGCGGTGCTCGGCGCGGTGTGGCTGCGCGAGGCGCACGGGCTGCTGGGGCGGGCGAAGAGCGGGGTCGTGGGCGCCAAGCTCAAGGAGATGCGGCTCTTCCACTGGTCCATCACCTATGTGTCGCTGCTGTTCATCGCGGTGGCAGTGGATCCCTTCCTGCGCTGAGGCCCTTCCGGCGCCGACTTACCGGCGGGTAGCATCTGCGTCATGAGCGACGACGACCGCAGGACCCGCAGGCTCACCCGGCAGATCGAGTCCTTCGCCGGCCGTCACGGCGGCGCCCGCGGGCAGGTCTCGTACCTCGGCCGGCCCGGCGCGCGGCTGGTGCTGGTCGGGGCGGACGGGACGTGGGGCGACCTGGTGGCGCCGAGCATGCAGAGCGCGACGGCGGCGGCCGAGGCCGCCGGGGTGGCGCTGCGGGAGAGCTTCGACGGCGAGCTGGCGGCGGGGGTACGGACCGGCCCGTACGAGTGGTCGCGGATGGCCGGAATCCAGGTGGGCGGGCCCGCGACCCCGGGTGCCCCGGAGACGGTGCGCGACGACGAGACGCCGGCGAAGGACGAGACGTCCGCGAAGGGCGCCGGGGCCGGCGGGACCGTCAAGGCCGGCGAGACCGACGGGACCGACAAGGCCGGGGCCGGCGGGGACGCGAAGGCCGGCGGGCCCGCGGAGAAGGACGGCACCGCCTGACCGTCCCCGGGTGGTGAACCGCGGCGCGCTACGGGGCCGTGGAGCCCACCGGCCGCGCCTCCGCCGGCACCGCCGGCGGCGGGACCTCCGCGGGCGTGACCTCCGGCCGGTGCCGCAGCGAGACGGCCACCCGCAGCACCGCGATCCACACCAGCGTCGAACCGAACAGGTGGATCATGACCAGGACTTCGGGCACGTCCGTCAGGTACTGCGCGTAGCCGACGGCGGCCTGCGACATCAGCACCAGGAACAGGTCCCGGGTGCGCGACAGCGGCCCCGGCGGGCCGTCGACGAGCTTCAGCGTCACCCAGATCGCGATCGTCAGGGCGACCACCGTCCAAGCCGTGAACGAGTGCACCTTCGCCGCGTCGTCCCAACTGATCCACCCCATCCGGGGCACGTCGCTGGAGTCGCCCGCGTGCCGTCCGGTGCCGGTCACGACGGTGCCGGCGGCCAGCAGCAGGACGGAGACCGCCACCAGCGCCCGGGTCAGCCGGCGCACCACGGTGCCGACGAGCGGGTCGGGCCCGCCGTCACCCTCGCGGGCACGGTGCCAGGTGAGATACGTGATCGTGATCAGACCGGTGGCGAGCAGGAAGTGGGCGGCGACGGTGTACGGGTTCAGCTCGGTCAGCACCGCGGCGCCGCCGAGGACGGCGTTGCCCATGACCACCCAGAACTGCACCCAGCCCAGCCGCGTCAGCTCGCGGCGCCACGGCTTGGTGGCGCGGGCGGCCACGATGGCCCAGCCGACGGCGGCGCACAGCACGTACGTCAGCAGCCGGTTGCCGAACTCGATGGCGCCGTGCATCCCCATCTCGGACGTCGCCAGCAGGCTGTCCTCGGAGCACTTGGGCCAGGTGTCGCAGCCGAGTCCGGAGCCCGTCAGCCGCACGGCGCCCCCGGTGACGACGATGACGATGCTCATCAGCAGAGCGGAGAGCGTCGCACGCCGGACCGTCTGCTGCGTCGGGGTCCAGCGCTCGGCGACGAGGGCGAGGGGGTTCTGCACGGCGCTATCGTATGCCGCCCCTTGTGCGCGGTTTCACGAGGGGGAGGCGGACGTTCCCGTACGCCCGTGATCCCTGCGGCGCGCCGGGTCACTCCCAGCGGAAGAACCGCGCCGCCGCCGCCAGCCCCAGCACCGCCCAGCCGGCCAGCAGCCCCAGCTCGCCCCACGGGATGCCGCCCCCGTCCCGGAGGACGTCCCGCAGCCCCTCCGAGAGCGCCGCGACCGGCAGCACGTCGAGCACCGCGCGGGCCCCGTCGGGGAACTTCTCCAGCGGCACGATCACGCCGCCGGCCACCAGCAGCAGCACGAAGACCAGGTTCGCCGCCGCGAGCGTCGCCTCCGCCCGCAGCGTGCCCGCCATCAGCAGCCCGAGGCCGGAGAACGCCGCCGTGCCCAGTCCGACGAGCAGCACCACGGCGAGCGCACCGCCGGCCCCGCCGCGCGGGGACCAGCCGAGCGCCAGCGCGATGGCGGTCAGCAGCACCAGTTGCAGCGCGATCGTGGCCAGCACCGCCGCCGCCTTCGCCGCCATCAGCCCGGCGCGCGGCAGCGGCGAGGCGCCGAGCCGCTTCAGCACGCCGTAGCGGCGGTCGAAGCCGGTGCCGATGGCCTGGCCGGTGAAGGCGGTGGCCATGACGGCGAGCGCCACGGCGCCGGGGGCGAGGAAGTCCACGCGCTCGCCGGGGCCGGTGTCGACGACGTCGACCGTGCTGAAGAGCAGCAGCAGCACCGCCGGGATGATCATCGTGAGGAGCACCTGCTCGCCGTTGCGCAGCAGCAGCCGGGTCTCCAGACCCGCCTGCGCGGCGACCATGCGGGACAGCGGCGCCGCCCCGGGGCGCGGCACGTAGACGCCGGTCCCCGCCTGCCGAGCACTCATCCGCGCAGGTCCTTCCCCGTCGGCTCCAGGCTGTGGTCTTCCGGGGGGCGACCCCTGTACCCCCGGGTGGTCCGGTTCACGAGCGCAGGTCCTTCCCCGTCAGCTCCAGGCTGTGGTCTTCCGGGGGGCGACCCCCGTACCCCCGGGTGGTCCGGTTCACGAGCGCAGATCCCTCCCCGTCAGCTCCAGGAAGACGTCCTCCAGCGTGCGCCGCTCCACCGTCATCTGCTCCGGCAGCACCCCGTTCTGTGCGCACCAGGTCGTGACCGTGGCCAGCAGCTCGGGGTTGATCTCGCCGCTTATCCGGTACGAGCCCGGGGCCAGTTCCAGCGCCGCGGTCTCCGGTGGCAGCGCCTTCAGCAGTGAGCCGAGGTCGAGTCCCGGACGGCCGGTGAAGCGCATGGTGTTCTCCGCGCCGCCGCGGCACAGCTCCTCCGGCGTGCCGTCGACCAGCAGCCGGCCGCTGTCGATGATCGCGACCTTGTCGGAGAGCTGCTCGGCCTCGTCCATGTGGTGGGTGGTGAGCACCACCGACACCCCGTCGGCGCGCAGCTCGCGGATCAGCTCCCAGGTGGCGCGGCGGGCCTGCGGGTCGAGGCCGGCGGTCGGCTCGTCGAGGAAGACCAGCTCGGGGCGGCCGACGACGGCCATGGCCAGCGCGAGCCGCTGCTGCTGGCCGCCGGAGAGCCGGCGGTACGGGGTACGGCCGCAGGAGCCGAGCCCCAGCCGCTCGATCAGGGCGACGACGTCGAGGGGGTGGGCGTGCAGGCGGGCGATGTGCCGCAGCATCTCCTCGGCCCGGGCGGCGGGGTAGACACCGCCGCGCTGCAGCATCACGCCGACGCGGGGCCGCAGCTCGGCGGCGTCGGCCAGCGGGTCGCGGCCCAGGACGCGGACGGTGCCGGCGTCCGGCCGGCGGTAGCCCTCGCAGATTTCTACGGTGGTCGTCTTGCCCGCGCCGTTGGGGCCGAGGACGGCGGTGACGTCGCCGCGGGCGGCGGTGAGGCCGAGACCGGCCACGGCGGTCTTCCCGCCGTACCGCTTGACGAGGCCGGACACCGCGACGGCCGCGTCCCTGGAGGGCTGTTGCATGTGTGCGAGTCTAGAGAGCCCGCGGGCGCGGCCGGCGCCGCCCCGGGAGGGTTCACGCCAGGGGGTGCGCGGAGTCCGAGCGGGACTTAGGTAACCCTAAGTGATGTATTCCACCACGCGGTGATCACGACCCGGCTTGTCCCGCCCCGGTGAATTAAGCAACAATGGCGTTGTGAAAAACGTGGACCCGGGTGCGAGCACCGCGAAGGACCAGGCGGCCGGGCCGGCCGCCGGTGCTGCCGTGCCCGGGGACGGGACGCGTAACCGGGTGGCCCGCTCCATCCTCGACCACGGCCCGTCGACGGCAGCCGACCTGGCCCACCGGCTCGCACTCACTCCCGCCGCCGTCCGGCGGCACCTCGACGCACTCGTCACCGAGGGCATCGTGGAACCGCGCGACCAGCGGGTCTACGGGGCCCGCGGGCGAGGCCGGCCGGCCAAGGTCTTCGCCCTGACCGACTGCGGCCGGGACGCCTTCGACCAGGCGTACGACCAGCTCGCCGCCGACGCCCTGCGCTGGATCGCCCAGAGCGCGGGCGGCGGGGAGCGGGGCGAGGCGGCCGTCGCCGCGTTCGCCCGCAACCGGGTCGCCGAGCAGGCCGAGCGGTACGCCGCGGAGCTGGCCGGCGTCCCGCCCGAGAGCCGGGTCGAGGCACTCGCCCGGCTGCTCTCCGGGGACGGGTACGCTGCCACCGCGCGCAGCGCGCCCGGCGCCCCCGGCGAGCAGCTCTGCCAGCATCACTGCCCGGTGGCGCACACCGCCGAGCAATACCCGCAGCTCTGCGAGGCGGAGACCGAGGTCTTCTCCCGCTTGCTCGGCACCCATGTGCAGCGTCTGGCCACCATCGCCCATGGCGACGGGGTGTGTACGACGTTCGTCCCCGAAATCAGCGGGCACCACGCCCGCAGGCAGCCACCGACATCCGGGAGGAACCCCGCATGACTGCGCCCACCGCCTCTGCCTCCACCGAGGCGAACGCCGCCGCCCCGGAGCATCCCGAGCTCGAAGGCCTGGGACGCTACGAGTACGGCTGGGCCGACTCCGACGCGGCCGGTGCCGCCGCGAAGCGCGGCCTGTCCGAGGACGTCGTCCGGGACATCTCCGACAAGAAGTCCGAGCCCGACTGGATGCTGAAGACCCGGCTGAAGGGCCTGCGGCTGTTCGGCAAGAAGCCCATGCCCACCTGGGGCTCCGACCTCTCCGGCATCGACTTCGACAACATCAAGTACTTCGTCCGGTCCACCGAGAAGCAGGCCCAGTCCTGGGAGGACCTGCCGGAGGACATCAAGAACACGTACGACAAGCTCGGCATCCCCGAGGCGGAGAAGCAGCGCCTGGTCGCCGGCGTCGCCGCGCAGTACGAGTCGGAGGTCGTCTACCACCAGATCCGCGAGGACCTGGAGGAGCAGGGCGTCATCTTCCTGGACACCGACACGGCGCTGAAGGAGCACCCGGAGCTGTTCAAGGAGTACTACGGCACGGTCATCCCGCCCGGCGACAACAAGTTCGCCTCCCTCAACACCGCGGTGTGGTCCGGCGGCTCGTTCATCTACGTCCCCAAGGGCGTGCACGTGGAGATCCCGCTCCAGGCGTACTTCCGGATCAACACCGAGAACATGGGCCAGTTCGAGCGGACGCTGATCATCGTCGACGAGGGTGCGTACGTGCACTATGTCGAGGGCTGCACCGCGCCGATCTACCAGTCGGACTCGCTGCACTCCGCGGTCGTCGAGATCATCGTGAAGAAGAACGCCCGCTGCCGGTACACCACGATCCAGAACTGGTCGAACAACGTGTACAACCTGGTCACCAAGCGCGCGGTGGCCTACGAGGGCGCGACCATGGAGTGGGTCGACGGCAACATCGGCTCCAAGGTCACCATGAAGTACCCGGCGATCTACCTGATGGGCGAGCACGCCAAGGGCGAGACGCTCTCCGTCGCCTTCGCCGGCGAGGGCCAGCACCAGGACGCCGGCGCCAAGATGGTGCACATGGCGCCCAACACGTCGTCCAACATCGTCTCCAAGTCGGTGGCGCGGGGCGGCGGGCGGACCTCGTACCGCGGCCTGATCGAGATCGGCGAGGGCGCGGAGAACTCGAAGTCCAACGTGCTCTGCGACGCGCTGCTGGTCGACACGATCTCCCGCTCGGACACCTACCCGTACGTCGACGTCCGCGAGGACGACGTGACGATGGGCCACGAGGCGACCGTCTCCAAGGTCAGCGACGACCAGCTCTTCTACCTGATGCAGCGCGGCCTGTCCGAGGACGAGGCGATGGCGATGATCGTCCGCGGCTTCGTCGAGCCGATCGCCAAGGAGCTGCCGATGGAGTACGCGCTGGAGCTCAACCGGCTGATCGAACTGCAGATGGAGGGCGCGGTCGGCTAGCCGGCCCCACCCCGCCGGAACAGGCCGGAACAGCCTCCGAGACGATTCATCGAGAAAGCGAGTACGAGAACAGTCATGGCCGACGCCCAGAAGATCCCGGCCGGCTCCACCGCCGCCGGAAGCATCGCGGTGGCCGCCGAGTCCACCGTCGCCACCAGGATGAGCGCCCCGCCGTCCTTCGACGTGGCCGACTTCCCGGTCCCGCACGGCCGGGAGGAGGAGTGGCGCTTCACCCCGCTGGAGCGGATCCGCGGCCTGCACGACGGCAGCGCGACCCCCACCGGCGAGCCCAAGGTGGCCATCACCGCGCCCGACGGCGTCACCGTCGAGACCGTCGGCCGCGACGACGCCCGGCTGGGCCGGGCCGGCACCCCGGTGGACCGGATCGCCGCCCAGGCGTACTCGTCGTTCGAGAAGGCCACGGTCGTGACCGTGCCGAAGGACACGCAGCTCACCGAGCCCATCCGGGTCTCGGTGCACGGCGAGGGCGGGGTGTCCTACGGGCACCAGCTCATCGAGCTGGGCGCCTTCGCGGAGGCCGTCGTCGTCATCGACCACACCGGCGACGCGGTGCTCGCCGAGAACACCGAGTACGTGCTCGGCGACGGCGCCAAGCTCACCGTCGTCTCCGTACAGGACTGGGCCGACGAGGCCGTGCACGTCGCGCAGCAGTCGGCGCTCATCGGCCGGGACGCCGGCTTCAAGTCCGTCGTCGTCACCTTCGGCGGCGACCTGGTCCGGCTGCACCCCCGCGCGCACTACGCGGGTCCGGGCGCCGAGGCCGAGCTGTACGGGCTGTACTTCACCGACGCCGGCCAGCACCAGGAGCACCGCCTGTTCGTCGACCACGACGCCCCGCACTGCCGCAGCAACGTGGCGTACAAGGGCGCGCTCCAGGGCACGGACGCGCACGCCGTGTGGATCGGCGACGTGCTGATCCGCAAGGCGGCCGAGGGCACCGACACCTACGAGCTGAACCGCAACCTGGTGCTCACCGACGGCGCCCGCGTCGACTCCGTGCCCAACCTGGAGATCGAGACCGGCGAGATCGTCGGTGCGGGCCACGCCTCGGCCACCGGCCGCTTCGAGGACGAGCAGCTCTTCTACCTGATGGCCCGCGGCATCCCGGCCGACGAGGCCCGCCGGCTGGTCGTCCGCGGCTTCTTCGCCGAGCTGGTGCAGCAGATCGGCATCGAGGACGTCGAGCAGCGCCTGATCGAGAAGATCGAGGCCGAGCTGGAGGCGTCCGTGGCATGACCGACACGACCGACGCGACGTACGTGCGCGCCTGTGCGCTGAGCGAGCTGGAGGAGGACCTCCCCAAGCGGGTGGAAATCGACGGCACGCCGGTCTCGGTCGTCCTGACCGGGGACGAGGTGTTCGCCATCTACGACATCTGCTCGCACGCGAACGTCTCGCTCTCCGAAGGCGAGGTGGAGGACTGCCAGATCGAGTGCTGGCTGCACGGCTCCACCTTCGACCTGCGTACCGGCAAGCCCTCCGGGCTGCCCGCGACGCGCCCCGTCCCCGTGTACCCCGTCAAGATCGAAGGGGACGACGTGCTCGTCTCCGTCACCCAGGAGTCCTGAAGGCACCATGGCAACGCTTGAAATCCGCGACCTGCACGTCTCCGTCGAGGCCGACAACGCCACGAAGGAGATCCTCAAGGGCGTCGACCTGACCGTGAAGCAGGGCGAGACCCACGCCATCATGGGCCCCAACGGCTCCGGCAAGTCCACCCTGGCGTACTCCGTCGCCGGCCACCCCAAGTACCAGATCACCTCCGGGTCCGTCACCATCGACGGCGAGGACCTGCTGGAGATGAGCGTCGACGAGCGCGCCCGCGCCGGCCTCTTCCTCGCCATGCAGTACCCGGTCGAGGTCCCCGGCGTCACCGTCTCCAACTTCCTGCGCACCTCCGCCACCGCCATCCGCGGCGAGGCCCCCAAGCTCCGCACCTGGATCAAGGAGGTCAAGGAGGCGATGGAGCGGTTGAACATCGACCCCGCCTTCGCCGAGCGCAACGTCAACGAGGGCTTCTCCGGCGGCGAGAAGAAGCGCCACGAGATCCTTCAGCTCGAACTCCTCAGGCCGAAGATCGCGATTCTCGACGAGACCGACTCCGGCCTGGACGTCGACGCGCTGCGCATCGTCTCCGAGGGCGTCAACCGGATCCGCGAGAGCGGCGAGGTCGGCACCCTGCTGATCACCCACTACACCCGCATCCTGCGCTACATCAAGCCCGACCACGTGCACGTCTTCGCGGGCGGCCGGATCGCCGAGTCCGGCGGCCCGGAGCTGGCGGACAAGCTGGAGGAAGAGGGCTACGCAGCCTACGTGAAGGGCGGCGCATCCGCGTGACCTCACTGCCGGGCCTCCTCGACACCGAGGCGATCCGCAAGGACTTCCCGATACTGGACCGCACGGTCCATGACGGGCAGAAGCTCGTGTACCTGGACAACGCGGCGACCTCGCAGAAGCCGCGCCAGGTGCTCGACGCGCTGAGCGCGTACTACGAGCGGCACAACGCCAACGTGCACCGCGGCGTTCACGTCCTCGCCGAGGAGGCCACGGCGCTCTACGAGGGCGCCCGCGACAAGGTCGCCGCCTTCATCAACGCGCCCAGCCGGGACGAGGTCGTCTTCACCAAGAACGCCTCCGAGTCACTGAACCTCGTGGCCAACATGCTCGGCTTCGCCGACGAGCCGTACCGTGTGGACCGCGACACCGAGATCGTCATCACGGAGATGGAGCACCACTCCAACATCGTCCCGTGGCAGTTGCTCGGGCAGCGCACCGGCGCGAAGCTGAAGTGGTTCGGCCTCACCGACGACGGGCGCCTCGACCTGAGCGACCTGGACGAGGTCATCACGGAGAAGACGAAGGTCGTCTCCTTCGTGCTGGTCTCCAACATCCTCGGCACGCACAACCCCGTCGAGGCCATCGTCCGCCGCGCCCAGGAGGTCGGCGCGCTGGTCGTCGTCGACGCCTCCCAGGCCGCCCCGCACATGCCGCTGGACGTGCAGGCGCTGCAGGCCGACTTCGTCGCCTTCACCGGGCACAAGATGGCCGGCCCCACCGGCATCGGGGTGCTCTGGGGCCGCAAGGGGCTGCTGGACGACCTGCCGCCGTTCCTCGGCGGCGGCGAGATGATCGAGACCGTCTCGATGCACTCCTCGACCTATGCCCCGGCGCCGCACAAGTTCGAGGCCGGCACGCCGCCGATCGCCCAGGCCGCCGGCCTCGGCGCCGCCGTCGACTACCTCAGTGGCATCGGCATGGCGGCCGTCGAGGCGCACGAGCGGGCCATCACCGAGTACGCGCTCGGAAGGCTGCAGGAGGTCCCGGACCTGCGGATCATCGGCCCGACCTCGGCCGAGGACCGCGGCGCCGCGATCTCCTTCACGCTCGGCGACATCCACCCGCACGACGTCGGCCAGGTGCTCGACGAGCAGGGCATCGCGGTCCGGGTCGGCCACCACTGCGCGCGGCCGGTCTGTCTGCGGTACGGAATTCCTGCGACCACGCGGGCGTCGTTCTATCTGTACTCCACCCCGGGCGAGGTCGACGCGCTGGTCGACGGCCTGGAGTACGTCCGGAACTTCTTCGGCTGAAGGGCGTGGGAACAGCGTGAAGCTCGATTCGATGTACCAGGACGTCATCCTGGACCACTACAAGCACCCCCACGGGCGGGGCTTGCGGGACGGCGACGCCGAGGTGCACCACGTCAACCCGACCTGCGGTGACGAGATCACGCTGCGCGTGAAGCTCGACGGACGGACCATCGAGGACGTCTCGTACGAGGGCCAGGGCTGTTCCATCAGCCAGGCCAGCGCCTCCGTGCTCAACGAGCTGCTGGTCGGCAAGGAGCTGGCCGAGGCGCAGCGGATCCAGGAGCAGTTCCTGGAGCTGATGCAGTCGCGTGGGAGGATCGAGCCGGACGACGCCATGGAGGAGGTGCTGGAGGACGCGGTCGCGTTCGCCGGCGTCTCGAAGTACCCGGCGCGCGTGAAGTGCGCCCTGCTGTCCTGGATGGCGTGGAAAGACGCCACGGCCCAGGCGCTGAAGGAGGCCGCAGCATGACGGACACCGACGTGACGACGAAGCCCGCCGAGGAGGACGAGATCCGCGAGGCGCTGTACGACGTCGTCGACCCCGAGCTGGGCATCGACGTCGTCAACCTCGGTCTCATCTACGGCATCCACGTGGACGAAGGCAACGTCGCCACCCTGGACATGACGCTGACCTCGGCGGCCTGTCCGCTGACCGACGTGATCGAGGACCAGGCGAAGGCCGCCACCGAGGGCATCGTCAACGACCTGAAGATCAACTGGGTCTGGATGCCGCCGTGGGGTCCCGACAAGATCACCGACGAGGGCCGCGAGCAACTGCGCGCGCTGGGCTTCAACGTCTGAGCAACCCTCACCAGGCCCGCACCGGCTCGCCCGGGGCGGGCCTGCGGCGTTTCTGCGGGAAAGTGCCGAGAACGCGTGTGCGGCCCTCGGGCAACAACAGGTGACAGGTTCCGCCACCTCTTTCCGAACGGGGACCGCCCAGTGACCGACCCGCCGCACGACATCCCGGAGAGATGCGTGGAACCCCCGCACGACGTCTCGCCCCTCGTCGACGGCGACGCCGCCGTGATCGAGGAGTCGCTGGACCGGCCCGAGGTCTTCGCCGAGTTATACGACCGGTACGCCCCCGCCATCCACCGCTACGCGACCCGCCGGCTCGGCTCCGGCGCGGCGGACGACATCACCGCCGAGACCTTCCTGGCCGCCTTCCGTGCCCGCGGGCGCTTCGACACCGGCCGGGCCAGCGCCCGGCCGTGGCTCTACGGCATCGCCGCCAACCTCATCGGCCGGCACCGCCGTTCCGAGGTACGGGGCCTGCGCGCCCTGGCCCGTACCGGCGTCGACCCCGTGGCCCACTCCTGGGTGGACGAGGCCGACGACCGGCTCGTCGCCCAGGCCGCCCACGCGCCCCTCGCGGGAGCACTCGCCGGGCTGGCGACCGGCGACCGGCATGTGCTGCTGCTCGTGGCCTGGGCCGACCTCACGTACACGGAGGTGGCCGAGGCACTGGACATCCCCGTCGGTACCGTCCGCTCCCGGCTGAGCCGGGCCCGGCGCAAAGTGCGCGCGGCCCTCGGGCCCGATCCCCACTTCACGAACGACGCACCCGAGGCGGCCACCCATGGATGAGATGACGAAGTTGCGCGAGTGGCGCGAGGACGCGCCGACCCCCGACCGCGCCCGGCTCGCCCCCGGCCGCCGCCGGCTGCTCGACGCGGCAGGTCGCAGGCGGCGGCGGCTGCCGCTGCCGGGGGACTGGCGCGTGGTGGCGGGAGCGGTGGCGGCGGGCGTCACGGCGGTGGCGCTGCTGTCGACGAATGTGGGCGGCGGTGAAGCCACGCCGCAGGAGGGCGCCGGCCAGGTGTCGGCGGCGGCTCCGGTGACCCAGGAGGCGGCCGAGTTGCTGCGGGCCGCCGCCGCCGAGGTCGCCGACGACCCGGTGCCGCAGCCGGAGCCGGAGGACTGGGTGTACGCCCACAGCATGGAGGTGAACATCACCGGGGTGAACCCACGGCGTCCTGAAAGCTCCTGGGTGAAGTACGCGGATCCGGAGTTCGAGAACTGGAACGAGGGCGACGACCACTCCCCGCGGGAGCGCTTCGAATATCTCGCCGCGCTGCCCGAGGAGCCCGAGCAGGTGCTGCAGAAGGCGCGCTGGTTCTATCCCGAGAGCGGCGGGCGTCCCGACTCCCCGGACCCCGGCGCCGGGCAGAGCCCGCAGGAGCGGGCCCCCTGGGACTTCGGGTCGCTGAGTTCGCTGCTCGCCTCGGCGCCGATGCACCCCGGTGGCCAGGCACGGGTCTACAACGCCATGGCCACGATTCCGGACGTGCGCGTGCGGGACCATACCGTCGAGGATGCGGCGGGACGGCCGGCTCTCTCCTTCTACCTCGACGGCAGCCACGTGTTCGACACGCTGCGCGTCGAGGTGCTGCTCGATCCCGTGACGTACGCCTACCTCGGCAAGCAGTACGTGGCTGTGGACGACAAAGCCGGGAGCGATCTGGAGGGCGCTGCCGACCCCGGGTGGCAGAAGGGAGACGTCGTCATCGCGACCGCGGTCCTCGAGACGGCCCTGGTGGACGGCGACGGCGTCCGGCCCTGAGGGACGCCGTGTGCGGCCCAGGGCTGGAGCACCCCGGGCCGCCGCGGCGGCCGGCCCGCCGCCGGCCCTCCGCGCCGGGGCGTGCCCGTGTCGCCATGCGGACCGGTTCGCCTCCCGTGCCGGGCGGCGGTTAGCGTTCGGGTATGACCGACGCAGCGACCTCCACCACCCTCCCCACCGGCGCCGCGGCCACCGGCCTGGCCACCGTCACCCCCGACGGCACCGTCCTCGACACCTGGTTCCCGGCTCCCGCGCTGGCCGACGATCCCGGCCCCGCGGGCACCGAGCGGCTGACCGCCGGGCGGGCGGCCGAGCTGCTCGGTGAGCCCGCGCGGGCGGCGCTGGGCCCCGACCCGCGGCGCGGGGTGGAGGTCGTCGCGGTACGCACGGTGATCTCCTCGCTGCAGGAGAAGCCGGCCGACGCGCACGACGTGTATCTGCGGCTGCACCTGCTCAGCCACCGGCTGGTCCGCCCGCACGGGCAGAACCTCGACGGCATCTTCGGCCTGCTGGCCAACGTCGCCTGGACCTCCCACGGCCCCGTGGCCGCCGACCGGATCGAGGAGGTGCGCCTCGCGGTCCGCGCGGCCGGGCAGCATCTCCAGGTCACCCACCTCGACAAGTTCCCGCGGATGGTCGACTACGTGCTGCCCTCCGGCGTCCGCATCGGCGACGCCGACCGCGTCCGCCTCGGCGCACACCTCGCCGCCGGCACGACCGTCATGCACGAGGGGTTCGTCAACTTCAACGCCGGCACGCTCGGCACCTCCATGGTCGAGGGCCGGATCTCCGCGGGCGTCGTCGTCGGCGACGGCTCGGACGTCGGCGGCGGCGCGTCGATCATGGGCACGCTCTCCGGCGGCGGCAAGGACGTCATCTCCCTCGGCGAGCGCTGCCTGCTGGGCGCCCAGGCAGGCGTCGGTATCTCGCTCGGCGACGACTGCATCGTCGAGGCCGGCCTCTACGTCACCGCCGGTACGAAGGTCGCGCTGCCGGACGGCGCCGTGGTCAAGGCCCGCGAGCTGTCCGGCGCGAGCAACCTGCTCTTCCTGCGCAACTCCACCACCGGCGCGGTCGAGGCCCGCCAGCGCTCCGGCTCGTGGGGCGGCCTCAACGCCGCGCTGCACGCCAACTGACGCGGGGCGGCCGGCTCGTCCCCCCGCGGACCTGCCCTTCCCCCCTCCACGAGCCCGCCGGGCACGGCACGTCGCCGTGCCCGGCGGGTTTTCCGCGTTCCGCGGCATAGCGGCGGTGCGCGGGAGGCGTCTACAGGGGCAGGGTGACCCGGGACGAAGGAGAGGCAAGAGGAGATGGACGCGGCGAGCGAAGCCGGCTTCCACGAGTTCGTGGAGTCCAGGTCCGGCGTGCTGTTCAGAACGGCGTTGCTGCTGAGCGGGGGCGACCGCGGTGCCGCGGAGGATCTGCTGCAGAACGCGCTGATCAAGGCCGCCGGGCGCTGGCAGCGCATCGACGATCCGGAGGCGTACGTCCGCCAGGTGCTCTACCGCCAGCAGATCAGCCGCTGGCGGCTGCGCTGGCGGTCCCGAGAGCAGGTCGTCGCCGAGCCGCCGGAGCCTGGCAGGGCGGCGGCCGGCGGCGACCCCGTGCATGACGCGGAGCTGCGGATCGTCATGGCGCGGGCACTGCGCCGGCTGACCACGCGACAGCGCACGATGCTCGTGCTGCGCTACTACGAGGATCTGCCGGAGGGCGAGGTCGCCGCCCTCCTCGGCATCTCGGTCGGCACCGTACGCAGCACCACGCGGCGGTCGCTGGACAAACTCCGCGCCGTGTCCCCGGAGCTGGCCTCCCTCGCCCTCGACCCGCCCGACACCCCCGAACCCGTACGCGCAGAGCAGTTGACGGAGGTCAAACCGTGAAGGTCGAGGAGCTGGTGCGCCGGTCGCTGCACCACATGGCGGAGTCGGACGCGCATCCCGACCCCGGACTGGCGGGGCGGGTGCTGAGAACGCGGCGCAGGCGCCGCGTGAAGGGCTTCACCGGCGCCGCGGCGGCCGTGGCCGCCGTCGTCGCGGTGGCCGTCGCCGTGCCCCTGGCGGTGCCCGGATCCGGCGGGGGAACGCCGGCCGCGATCCCGCAGGAGGACGTGATCGGGCGCCCGGGGGAGTCGCCGCCGCGGGGACTGATCGCCGCCGGCGACCTGGCCCTGTCCGCGTGGCACACCTGGGAGACCGAGAAGCTGCCCGGCGGCGACACCATCAAGAGCCGCACGTGGCACCTGTACGACCCGGGCACCGGGCGGTACGAGGAGACCGACTGGGCCTGGATCGACGTCGCCCCCGGCATGCGGACCGCGGCCGTCCTCGAAAGAGACCTGCCCGCGGACCGTATCGGCCTGCTCGACCTGGCCTCCGGCGAGGTGGAGCGGTGGATCCCGGTCGACGGCGAGGGCGTGGGCTCGGTGGAGTTCTCGCCGGACGGCGAACGGCTGCTGGCCACCGCCTACTCGCTCAACCCCGACGGCCGCTTCAAGGACTCCCCGGTCTGGCTGAACGAGGACAAGGTGCCGGGCGCCAAGCGCAGCCGCACCGGCTTCTACGTCGTCGACGTGGCCTCGGGCGACTCCGCCTACACCGCGCTGCCGTTCGTGGACGATCCCGACCACGGGATGGCCGGCATGACCGGCCGCGAGGATCTGCGCTGGAACAGCGACGGCGGAATGCTCTGGGAGCACTGGCCGTTCCAGTCCGGCCGCCGCTACTACGACCTGTCCGGTGAGCACGCGGACGCGCCGCCGCAGGAGAAGCACGTCTCGTACCCGGAGGCCGGCCTCTCTCCCAACGGCCGCCTGGTCGGCGGCGATTTCGCCGGCGAGGGTCACGAGATCGCCTCCGAGGTGCTCGACTCCCGCACGGGCAAGCGCGTCGCGAAGGTGCCGGGTCAGCAGCTTCTGGCCTGGGCCGACGACGAACGGCTGATCGCCTGGGGCTGCGACCCGGGGGTCTGCCAGGAGAACGAGTTCAAGAACCGGCTCGTGCTCATCAGCCTCGACGGAGACGAGGTGATCCCGCTCTCCGCCGCCCGCTCCGGCAATGACGCCGACCTGAGCCGCTGGGAACCGGAGTTCACCGAGCGCTGAGCCGCCGGTCCGTACCCGGCCGCACCGCCACGCATGCCCGCGACCCTCTAGGGTTGCGGGCATGCGTGACTTCACCACCGGGTTCGGTTACGTGGGCAAAGGGCTGCGCTGGGTCGCGGGGCACGGGCGGTCGTGGGTCCTCGGCCTCGTGCCCGCGCTCCTCGCGCTCGTCCTCTACGCCGCCGCCCTCGCCGCCCTCGCGTACTGGGCCGACGACCTCGCCGTGTGGGCCACGCCCTTCGCCGACGACTGGGACTCGCCCTGGCCGGGGTTGCTGCGCGGACTGTTCATGGCGCTGCTGCTGCTCGGCGGCATCGGCCTGGCGCTGCTGACGTTCACGGCCGTCGCGCTGCTGATCGGCGACCCGTTCTACGAGGCCCTGTCGGCGCGCGTCGAGGAGGACGCGGGACACTGCCCGCCCGGCCCGGACGAGCCGCTGCTGCCGGGGCTGTGGCGGTCGCTGAAGGAGAGCGTCCACGTGCTGTCGCGGGCGCTGCTGTTCACCGTGCCGCTGTTCTTCCTCGGCTTCGTCCCGTTCTTCGGGCAGACGGTCGTGCCCGCGCTGGGCTTCGCCGTCGCCGGCTTCTTCCTCACCGTCGAGCTGACGTCGTTCGCCCTGCAGCGCCGGGGGTTCGACGTGCGCGGGCGGCTGGCGCTGCTGCGCCGGCACAAGATGCTCGCGCTCGGCTTCGGGGTGCCGATCGTGCTGCTGTTCCTGGTGCCGCTGGCCGCGGTGGTGGTGATGCCGGGGGCGGTGGCGGGCGCGACGCTGCTCGCCCGCCACCTGGTCGGCGACGACGTGCCGGCCGCCGGCCCGGCGCCGGCCCCCGGTCCGCCGCCGGTCAGGGCCTGAGCCGGACCACCGAGGGATCGTGGTCGCTGGCCTGGTCGGCGTACTCCGCGTTGAGGTGCACGATGTCGTAATCCGCGCGGGCCGCCAGTGCGGGGCTGGTCAGGATGTGGTCCAGCACCTGGGAGTTGCCGTTGAACACGTAGCCGTAGCGCTCGGCGCGCGGTAGTCCGTTGACGAGGTCGACCAGCGCGCGGCCGGCGGTCAGCCTTTCCACGGCGGGGGAGAAGGGGAAGTCGTTGATGTCGCCGGCGACGACGACGCGGGCGTCACGGTCCACGGCGAGCACGTCCCGTACGAACTCGTTGACGGCGGCGGCCTGCGCGATCCGCTGCTCCTCCGAGCCGCGGGCGGGCGGCTGGAAGCGGCCGTCGAGCCCTTGGTCGCCGCCCTTGGAGCTGAAGTGGTTGGCGACGACGAAGACCGTGCGACCGCGGAAGACGAACTCGCCGGCGAGCGGCTTGCGGCTGTCGTTCCAGGCCGCGTCGCCGGGGGCGATACGGCCCGGGGACGCGGACAGCGCCGGGGCGCCGCCGTCGCCGGTGACCGTGACGGGCGTCGTGGCGTCGCCGCCGGGGCGGTCGGTGAAGGACACCCGCTCGGGGTCGTAGAGGAACGCGACGCGGATGTTGCCGCCGGGCTGGCCGCCGTCCGCGTCGTCCGCAGGGTCGATCTGGCGCCACTCGTACGCGGGTCCGCCGGCGGCGGCGATGGCGTCCGTCAGCGAGCGCAGGGTGGCGTCGGCGCTCGTCACGGCGTCGTCGGTGGCGCCGTTGTCGTCCTGGACCTCCTGCAGGGCGACGATGTCGGGGGAGGCGAGGCCGTCGACGAGGCCCCGGGCCAGCCGGTCGAACTTCGCGGCGCCGTCGCGGGCGGAGAGGTTCTCCACGTTGTACGTGGCCACCGCGAGTTCGGCGTCCCGCTGCGGGCGGGCCGACTCGCGGCCGGGGCCGGTCTGCCGCTCGGTGCCGAGGGCGGTGGCCTGCAACTCGTAGCCGCCGAACTGGTCGTAGTCCAGGGGGCCCGCGGTGGTGCCGCCGAGGTGGTCGCCGACGTCCAGGACGGGGAAGGGGCGTTCGGCGAACGGGAGGAGTGAAGTGACCTTGAGCCGGCCGCCGTTGGGGTCGCGGTAGCCGGCGTACAGCACGCCTCCGCGGGCGGTCCGGTTGTGCGCGGGCTCGGTGGTCACCCACAACTCGTTGAAGGACGTGGTCGGCCCCACGACCCGGGCGTCGCGCACCGCGACCCGCATGCCCTCCAGCGACTCGTAGCGGTCGAGCGCGTACGAGCCGGGGCGCAGCCGCAGGCCCTCGATACTGCCGCCGTCCGCGTCGGGGGCGAATCGGGCGGGGACGGTGGCGTCCCGCAGCACGAAGGCACCGGGCAGCGGGTTGCCGGAGGAGAGGACGGTCCACGTGGCGCCGGTCAGCTCGGTGACGGACTGCAGCCCGGCGTCCTCGCCGCCGGGGTAGTACTCGGTCACGGTGCCGGAGACCTCGACCGCGTCGCCGGGCGCGACGCCGGGGGTCGTGGAGCCGGTGAAGACGAAGACCGCCTCGCTGGTGGCCGGGTCCGCATCGGGCGCGGTGTCCTGGACCCAGAATCCGCGGGCGGAGCCGAAGGCACGGACGGCGGTGACGGTGCCGGGCACGCCGGCCACCCGCTGTCCGGCGAGCGGGGATATCCGGGTATCGCCCTGGATATCGCGGATGCGTATCTGTCCGTCGCCGCCCGCGGTGCCGACGGCCCCGGCGGCGGGTGCGGCGAGCAGGGCGGCGGCGAGCGCGGCGGCGACGGCGTACGGGACAGGGCGGGCGCGACGGTGCATGGTGTCCTCCGGGACGGGACAAGAGCGGGTCATGCGGGTCAGATCGGGTTAGTTCGGGGCAGGCGCCGGGCGGGGACGGACCGGAGCGCGGCGGAGACGAAGGTCTGTACGTCTACGCGCGTCAATCTCGTGCGCGCGTACGGGCGTTGTCAAGGAACGCGGAGCAAACACCGGGAGCGCGGCCCGCCCGAACGGCGTCTTCGGCCGCACGGCCCCGCGGGGGCTACCCTTGGGCTGCGTCCGATTGATCCCCAGTCTTCGGAGTTGTCGATGACCGCAGACCGCACCGTCCTGCCGCCCGTCCGGCTGCCCGCTGAGGCGGAGCTGGCACGGGAGGCGCTGTCCGCGCCGCTCTTCGCGCGGGCCGTGCGGCTGGCCCGCTGGGCCGGTCCCGGGCTGCGGGTGGGTGCGGGGGGCGAGCTGCCCGACGCCGAGGTGCGCGAGGCCGCGGCGGAGCTGGGCCTGAAGGAGGGCGCGGACGACGACGGCGAGGCGCGGGCCGTCGCCGGCGAGGCGTGGCGGATCGCCGTGGACGTCGGCCTGGTCGACGTGACCGCGCCGGAGGAGGGCGACGAGGAGCTGGGCACCGCGGCCCCGAGTGCGGACCTGCGGCTGATCACCGCCGGCGCGCCCGCCGACGTGCTGGAACTATGGGCGGCGGCCTGCGAGTGCGTGCTGTCCGACGCCGCGCTGCCGGACATGAGCGCGCTGGTGGAGCAGATCACCGCGGGCGAGGAGCCGGACCTCGACCGGCTGGACTGGGACCCCGAGGCCGACGCGGACTTCCTCGACGGCGCGCTCGGCAACCTGTACCTGCTCACCGCCATGGAGGGCCCCGGCGCCGGAGGTGCCGTTCCGCTGCCGGCGCTGGCCGCCTCCCTCGTCGTACCGGACGACATGGACGAGCCGACCGACGAGGTGCTCGCCGAGGTCTCGGAGGCGGTGCTGCGGCTCGACGAGCAGTTCCGCATGCTGGAGCCGGTGGGCGTGGTGTCGTACCGTCCGGTGGCCGAGGAGATCCTGCTCGAAGCCGCCGGCACCGCGCCGGCAGCGGACGCCCCCGAGGACGGCGGCGACGACGAGGACGTGTCCCGCTACGGCGTCGTGCGCCTGACCCCCCTCGGCCTGTACGCGCTGCGTCGGCGGATGCTCGCCGACGGCCTGGCGGCCCCGCTCGTCGGCGAACTGGCGGGCGAGGACGCCTACGTCCTCCTCGACGCCCTGCTCCGGCTGCCCGACCAGGTCGCCCAGACGGAGGCGGAGGCCTGGCTGGAAAACCGCAAGCCCGCCGAGGCCGCCGCCGCGCTCCTCGACGCCGCCCGCGGTGCCGACGACCGCGCCCCCGCCCGCCGGCTGGCCTGCCAGCAGGCGCTGGCCGTCGTCGGCGCCGAGGCGGAGCCGGCGGTACGGGACGTCCTGCACGACCGCGAGCTGGGCGGTCTGGCGCGCGTCTGGCTCACCGAGCGCGGCGTCCCCGGGGTGCCGCAGCCCAGCGAGGACATGATCTTCTGGCTGGCCGTGGACACGGTCGCCGCCCAGTTGGGCGGGCTACGGGACGACACCCCCGAACTGCGTGAGCTGGTGGAGCATCTGGTGGGCATGCACCGCGGCTTCTTCACCGCCGCCTGGCGCGTGGACCACCCGGCCACGCCGGAGGTGCTGGAGGCGATGGGCCGTCTCCACCCGGACCGCCAGGTCTCCAAGGACGCCCGCAAGGCGGCCTTCAAGGCCCGCTCCCGGCCCACGGCGTAACGCCGCGCGGGCCGGCGCGACGCGCGGGAACATTCGGCACGTGGGGCCTCAGGGGCCGCGATGTGCGGGGTGGGTGGGGGTGCTGTGCAGTGGGGCCGGTGACGGGGCGGGCGGCGGTCCGTGAGGCGGTGGGCGCCGGGCCGTGAGGGGTGGGGTTCGGTCCGCGAAGGGGTGGGGTTCGGTCCGCGAAGGGGTGGGCGTCGGTCCGTGACGGGGGTGGGCATCGGTGGGGTCGGTGTCGGCGGACGGTCGTTGTCCGCGCAGAACCGTACGTCCCCTCACGCCCGCCCAAGGGTATGCGCCTGCTCTGACAGTGGGCCCGGTCGCCGGTGTCGGCGGCTGGCCGGCGTGGTGGGTGGAGCGGGTGCGGGGGTACGGGTCGGGCGGAACGGTGGTTCGCTGAGTGGGCCGGTGTACGGGGGTACGCGTCGGGGTGGGCGGTGATGCGTGGGGTGGGCCGGTGTACGGGGGTGCCGGCGTCGGGGTGGGTGCCCGTCCGTGACGGGGGCGGGTGCGGTGGTGTCGGTGTCGGGGTGGGGCGGTGTCGTGGGGGCTCCCCCCGGGCCACCCCGCTCTTTGATTGTCGGGCCTGCGTCCGGCGTCAAGGGCGC